>JBDSPC010000068.1:0-34017 GCA_039914485.1 Nocardioides sp. | reverse complement strand
GCGCCGTCGAGCGAGTCGCACAGGAAGATGCAGGTCGGGCCCGAGCCGGAGACGATTCCGCGCAGGGCGCCTTCGCCAACGCCTCGGTCGATCAGGGTGCCGAGCTCGGGCCGCAGGTCCACGGCGGGTGCCTGCAGGTCGTTGTGCAGGGTGCGGGCGAGGCGCAGTGGCTCGCCGCTCGCCAGCGCCGACAGCAGGTCGGCGGGCTCGGCCGGCTCGGCCAGGGCGTTAGGGAAGAGCAAGTCGTAGTGCGCGTAGACCTCGGGTGTGGACAGGCCCACATCGGCCGGGACCGCGACCCACCACCAGGTGCCACGGTCGTCGAGGGGTTGCACGACCTCGCCACGCCCGCGTCCGCGCGCCGTACCCCCGACGAGGGAGAAGGGGACGTCGCTGCCGAGCTCGGCGGCGATGGCGAGGAGCACGTCGTCGGGCAGGCCCGCGTCGTGCAGCCGGTCGAAGGCGAGCAGGGTCGCGGCGGCGTCGGCCGAGCCACCGGCCATGCCGCCCGCGACCGGGATCGCCTTGAGGATGTCGATGCTCTCCGTGCCCGGGCTTCCGGTGTGCGCACGGATCAGCTCGAGCGAACGGAAGACGATGTTGCTCTCGTCCATCGGGATGACGCCGGCGTCGATGTAGGGGGCGCACTCCAGCGCGAGTGATGGCGTGCCGGCGGAGGCGAGGGTGACGTCGTCGTACAGGCTGATCGCCTGGTAGACGGTGTCGAGCGGGTGGAAACCGTCGTCGCGGATTGCGCCGACACCGAGGTGGAGGTTGATCTTCGCTGCCGCCCGGACGGAGACGGAGCGCGGCAGGTCGAGCACGCTCACCACGGCATGCCCTCGGCGATCCGGGCGAAGTCGGCCACGGTCAGCACCTCGCCGCGCGCGGTCGGGTCGATGCCGGCCAGGGTGAGAGCGTGCTCGGCGGCCTCGCTCGAGCCGGCGAGCGGCCGCAGGGCGGCGCGGATCTGCTTGCGGCGGGTGGCGAAGGCCGCGTCGATGACGGTGAAGACCTGCTCGCGGGTTGCCGTGGTGTCCGGCGGGTCGCAGCGCGTCCAGGCCACGAGACCTGAGTCGACATTGGGCATCGGCCAGAAGATGTTGCGCCCGATCGAGCCGGCGCGGCGCACGTCGGCGAACCACGCTGCCTTCACCGACGGCACGCCGTAGATCTTGGAGCCCGGCCCGGCGGCGAGCCGGTCGGCGACCTCGGCCTGCACCATCACCAGTCCGCGCTCCAGCGACGGGAGCAGCGTGAGCATGTGGATCAGGACCGGCACGGAGACGTTGTAGGGCAGGTTGGCGACCAGGGCGGTCGGTGGCGGCCCGGGGATCTGCTCGATCCGCATGGCGTCGCCGAGCACGACCTCGAAGGCGTCGACGTGGTCGGGCGCGCGGTCCGCGATCGTGGCCGGGAGGCGGTCGGCGAGCAGCGGGTCGATCTCGACGGCGACCACGCGCCGGGCGACCTCGAGCAGCCCGAGGGTCAGCGAGCCGAGACCCGGACCGACCTCAACCACGACGTCGTCGGGTCCGATGCCGGAGTCACGGACGATGCGGCGGACCGTGTTGGCGTCGATGACGAAGTTCTGGCCGCGCTGCTTGGTCGGGCGCAGGTCGAGCTCGGCCGCCAGCGAACGCACTTCCGCCGGCCCGAGAAGTCTCGGACCGGCGGAAGGAGTTGTCATGATGAGGAGAGCCTAGATGTCCTGGGCGTTGGTTTCGACACGGCGCTGACGCGCCCGCTCAACCAGCGGACGGGATCAGCGAGGCAGGCCCAGCTTGGCGGAGCAGCCCGGCCAGGCGCCGTACCCGCCCGCGGCGTCGCGCAGCTTGGTCGCGATCGCGATCTGGGTCTCGCGGGAGGCCTGGCTCGGGAGGCCGGAGCCGCCGTAGGCCTGCCACGTGCCGAGGTTGAACTGGAGGCCGCCGTAGTAGCCGTTGCCGGTGTTGATGGCCCAGTTGCCGCCGGACTCGCACTGCGCGAGGGCGTCCCAGACCGTGCTACCGGAAGCGAAGTTGGAGGTCGCGTTCTCCTTGGTGCCGACCTGCACGATCGCGTCGACGGGCTCGCGCTCGACGTCGGCGGTGACCACCTTGGTGGCGGTGACCTCGCCGTTGCGGACGGTCAGCTCGTAGGTGACGTCGCGGACGCCGTCGACGCCGGCGCGGATGGTCTCGTCGTCGCCCTCGTAGGCCGAGTCGTCGGAACGCTCGATGACCTTGTAGTCGATGGTCTCGTTCCTGACCCGCTTGGTGACGATGCGGATGTCGGTGAGGACGATCTTGTCGCCGTCAGCGATCTCGGTGTCGAGGCTCGGCGTCACCTCATCCTGCTCCGAGACCTTCACACCGAGCTCGGCGAGCACGTCGGCCACGGTCAGCGCCGTGACCTTCGTCGTCGTCAGGTCCTGCTTGCCGATCTTGATCTTGATCGTCTTCGGGGTGGTGACCTCGAGGCGGATGCCGCTGCGGGAGATCAGGGCGTCGCGGGCGGTGGACAGCTCAGCGGTCGAGAAGCCGCGGCCGATCTCGCCCAGCGCGCTCGCCACGTCCGTGGAGTTCACCCAGTAGGTGCGCTCCTCGCCATCGACACTCAGCTCGACCGGGCGACCGAACTGGACCGAGATGCGGGTGCCATCGGCAACCGTCTCGTCGAGGCCGGGGGCCACGAGGTCCTTGTCGGTGAGCTCGATGCCCTCCGAGGCGAGCACCTCACCGACCGTGTCACCCATGGCAGAGACGGCCTGCGCCTGTCCGTCGAGGGACAGGGTGACCGACTTGCTGAGTGCTGCGTAGCCCATCGTCGAACCGCCGACCGCGACGACGATGACGGCCACGAGGGTCGCGAGGAGTGCCTTGGACTTGCTGAGGTGCACGATGCGTGAGCGCACGTTTCTCCGAACTTAGGACTGTCCGGGCCTCGGGCGACAGCGCGTCCGCGTGCAGCCGTGACCACCTGGTGCGGTGGGGCGAGATGCGAGCGGGGGACTCGCGGAGGGGCTCATACACCGCTCCGGGCGCTGGCGAATCGTTCCCGATCCCGGCCAACAATCACAAGACGATAACGGTCACTCCTCATGACGCCAATTCGATCGGCCGATTTTCGACCCTTTGTGTCCAGCATCTCGGTGGTGGTGACAGCGATCACCCGACCATCACCAGGGCCCGCCGAAGGCATTTTCGGTGTTCTTGTCGATGGCCGCGCACAGCTCCTCGAGGTCGTCGCCGCGGACCTCCGCCATCGCCCGGACCGTGTGCGGGACGAGGTAGGACGCGTTGGGTCGACCTCGGAACGGACTCGGCGTGAGGTACGGCGCATCGGTCTCGACCAGGATCCGGTCGATCGGCGCCGCGGCCAGCGCGACGCGCAGGTGCGAGGCGTTCTTGAACGTGACGGTGCCGGCGAAGCTCAGGTGCGCACCCCGGTCCAGGCAGGCTCGCGCGAAGTCGACGTCGCCGGAGAAGCAGTGCATCACCCAGCGATCGGGGGCACCCTCCTCGTCGACGACCCGGAGCACTTCGTCGTGGGCGTCCCGGTCGTGGATCACCAGCGTCTTGTCGAGCCGCTTCGCGAGGTCGATGTGCCGGCGGAAGCTCTCCGCCTGGACCGCTCGCCCGTCCTCACCCGTGCGGAAGTGGTCGAGCCCGGTCTCCCCCACGGCCCGCACCTTGGCGTGCGCGCCGGCGAGCGCCTCGATCTCGGCCATCGCGGCGTCCAGGCTCTCGACCCGAGGGGCCTCGTTGGGGTGCAGCGCGACCCCGGCGATCAGCTCCGGGTGCTCGGCGGCGGCCGCGACGGCCCACCGGGCGCCGGGCAGGTCGCAGCCGATCTGCACGATCCGGGAGACGTTGACCGAGCGAGCGAGATCGATGGCCCCGCGCGTGTCCAGCCAGTCGCCGTCGGCGATGTCGAGGTGGCAGTGGTTGTCGACGACGGGCAACGGAAGCGGCTCGGGCACCGGAGGCCGCTCGCGATCGCGCCTGGCGCCGGACTTCTCCTCGGTCGACGCGCGGGTGCGCGTGGGCTCATCGGTGGGCCTATTTGTGGACAAGGTCGTAGACCTCCCGCTTCGGGACGCCGGCTCGGCGAGCCACGTCGGCGATGGCCTCCTTGCGGGTCGCGCCCGCGGCCTCCTCCTCGGCGACGGCAGCGCGCAACGACTCCGGGTCGGTGCCGACCTCGGCCAGCGCAGGCGCTCCCTCTACGACGATGGTCACCTCGCCGCGAACACCCTCTGCCGCCCACGCGACGAGCTCGGCGAGCGGTCCTCGCCGTACCTCCTCGTGCGTCTTGGTCAGCTCGCGGCACACGGCTCCCGGGCGCGCACCACCGAAGGCGTCGGCCATGGCGCCCAGCGCGGCCTCGGTGCGGTGCGGCGCCTCGAAGAAGACCATCGTCCGCTCCTCGCGCGCAAGGCCCGTCAGCCGACGGCTGCGCTCCCCCGCCTTGCGCGGCAGGAACCCCTCGAAGCAGAAGCGGTCGACGGGCAGCCCGCTCACTGCCAGCGCGGTGAGTACGGCGCTGGGCCCGGGCACCGCCGTGACGTGGATGTCGTTCTCGACGGCCGCGACGACCAGCCGATAGCCGGGGTCGGAGACGCTGGGCATGCCCGCGTCGGTGACCAGCACGACCCTCTCGCCGGCGAGCAGGGCGGCCAGCAGCACGGGCGTGCGGGCCGACTCGTTGCCCTCGAAGTAGGACACGACGCGACCGGTCAGGGTGATGCCGAGGTCACTGGTCAACCGCTTGAGCCGTCGGGTGTCCTCGGCCGCGACCACATCGGCGCCGCTGAGCTCCGCGGCCAGCCTCGGCGGGGCGTCGCCGGCCTGGCCGATGGGTGTGGCGGCGAGCACGAGCACCCCGGACGAGGACGCGGTGGACGACATGTGCCCGATCATGTCAGGGACTCACCTAGAGTCTCGTTCGTGACCGCTCCTGCCACCGTCAGCCTGTCGCGCACCGCGACAGGGAGCGAGGTCCCCTCCGCGCAGGAGCGGGCCAAGCCGCGATGGCGCACGGAGGACCCGCTCATCGGGTGGGTGTCGGCACTCGCCATCACCGGCCTCGCGTTCTTCATGCGCTGGTGGAAGCTCGGCACACCGCACCAGTTCAGCTTCGACGAGACGTACTACGCCAAGGACGCCTGGTCGATGCTCGGCAACGGCTACGTCCGCGAATACGTCGAGGGCGCCGACAAGACGATCCTCAACGGCAGCACGGTCGACCTGTGGAAAGAAACCCCCTCGATGGTGGTGCACCCCGAGGTCGGCAAGTGGATCATCGCGCTGGGCGAGAAGGCCTTCGGCATGGACCCCTTCGGCTGGCGCATCGCCGCCGCGGTGATCGGCTCGTTGATGGTGCTGCTGATGTGCCGCTTCGTCCGCCGGGTCACCGGCTCGACCGCGCTCGGCCTGCTCGGCGGGCTCCTGCTGGCGATGGACGGCCTGCAGCTCGTGCTGTCGCGCCTGGCCCTGCTCGACATCTTCCTCGCCTTCTTCATCCTGCTCGGAGTCCACTGTGTCGTGGCGGACCGACAGTGGTTCCGCGAGCGGCTGGCCAAGGGCAGGACACGCGTCCTGTTCCGCCCGTGGCTGCTCGCCGCCGGCGTTGCCTTCGGGCTCGCCGTCGGCACCAAGTGGACCGCGATGTTCCCGCTGGCCGCCTTCGGGATCCTGCTCACCGCGTGGAACTACGGCGCCCGCCGTTCCTTCCGGCTGCGGCTTCCCCTGGTGAAGGCGCTGTTCGTCGACGGCCCGGTCGCCTTCGCCAGCCTGGTGCTGGTCGCCCTGGTGGTCTACGTGACCAGCTGGACGGGCTGGTTGATCCACGCGAGCGAATACGAGCAGTCCACGCTGAGCAACTCGCAGTACGTCACCTACGACGGCGGCAAGGCCTGGGAGACCGCGAGCGAGCCGGATGCCGACGGCCTCGGCGAGGTCACGCAGTCGCTGCACTCGCTGTGGGACTACCACCGCGCCGTCTACAACTTCCACGCGCACTTCCTCAACGACGCCACCCACGTCTACGCGTCCAAGCCCGCCGGCTGGCTGCTGATGGCGCGACCGGTCGGCGTCGACGTACAGCTCGACATCCAGCCGAAGACGCAGGGCTGTGACGCCCCCACCGGCTCCACCTGCCTGCGCCAGATCCTGCTGCTCGGCAACCCGCTGATCTGGTGGGCCGGCACGCTCGCGCTCGGCTTCGCCGTCATCCGCTGGCTCGGCGGCCGGGACTGGCGCTTCGGCGTCGCGGTGGTCGGCGTCGGCTCCACCTGGCTGCCCTGGATGCTGTACGACGACCGGCCGATCTTCCTCTTCTACGCGATCGCGTCCCTGCCCTTCCTGGTGCTCGGCCTGACCCTGGCGCTGGCGAGCATCGTCGGCTCCTCCAACGTGCCCACCCCGCGGCGTACGGCAGGAGTGGTGATCGCCGGTTCGTACGTCGTGCTGGCGGTGATCGCCTTTGCGTGGTTCTGGCCGGTGTGGACCGACCAGCTGCTCACGCACGACGAGTGGCTGCGGCGGATCTGGTTCACGAAGTGGATCTAGCAGAAATGCCGCACGGCCCGCCTTGCGACGGGCCGTGCGGTGCTTGTGGAGGTGAGGGGACTCGAACCCCTGGCCTTCTCGATGCGAACGAGACGCGCTACCAGCTGCGCCACACCCCCAAGCGATTGGAAAAGATACCAGCCGGGAATCGGGGTCGCCCAATCGCGTCACGTCACCCGAGCAGGATCGCTTCGACCTCTTCGAGCGCCTGCCGCGCGTAGCCGTGCCACATCGCACCGAAGGCGGGCATCACCAGTCGACCGGGCGCCGTCGGGGTGAGCACCCAGGTCCAGGTGATCCGGGTGCCGGTGCCGGCCGACTCGAAGCCCCAGCGTCCCTCGGCACTGACGATCAGCGGCTTCATCGGGCCGCGGACCTGCGAGATGGTGTAGCCGAACGACTGCGGACGCTCGACCGACGTCAGGGTCTCGCGCAGGGTGCCGCCGTCGGACGTGGCGATGGTGCGCGTCTGGCCGACCGTCCCCCACTCGCCGTCCTGGTCGCGCACTTCCTTGATCGGCGGGATCGCGAGTCGCCGCCGCCTGAAGATCTCGGGCAGCGGGTGCGGCAGCACGCGGTCGAAGGCCTCCTCGACCGGGACCTGGACGATGCGGGACTCGGACAGGGTGACGGTGGCCATGCGGTCAATCTAGACAGGGGACCTTGGTTTCGACACGGCGCCGGCGCGCCTGCTCAACCAGCGGACTCAGTCAGGAGCCGGAGGCGCGGCGCTCGTCGGCAGCGGCGCGGGCAGTGCGCTCGGACTTCTCGGCCTCGCGGGCGAGGGCGGAGTCGTCCTCGTTGCGGCCCGAGGACCACACGCCGGTGGAGTCGAGGTCGATCGTCTGGACCGTACGGCGAACAGCGGGCGCCTTCGAGACGTAGGTCGGCAAGGTGGTGGGCACCATGTCCCACGCGCCTTCGGCGCGCATCGGCTCAGCGCCTTCAGCGCGAGCCGCCTGCGCGGTCTCGGGCAACGGGGCCGGGACGTCCTCGACGACGGGCGAGTCGACCGTCTCGGGGAGCTCGAAGATGATCTCGAGGGGGCTCGCGACCGGATCGGGTGCCGCGGCCGCGGGCGCCGCGGTCCTGGCCGGTCGGGCGGCGGCGCGCTCGCCCTTGACCATGACCCGGCAGGCGACCAGCCAGGCGACGAGCAGTCCGGCGGGGACGGCGACCGACGGCCAGACGAGCACACGGACGACGGCGAGCCCGATGACGACGGCGTTGACGAGCAGGACCAGCCCGAGCACGTTGCGACGACGCTTGGTCGCCTTCGCGGCGGCGGCCCGGCGTGCGGCGTACGACGGCTGGGTCGGCGAGACGCTGGACGCCTTGGTCTCGACGGTCGTGGCAGAGGGGTGACGACCGGGGGTGACGACCAGGCGGGCGTCGCGGCGGCTGATCGGCTCGCGGCGAGCAAGCACGCGCATGGTCGCTGAGAAGCGCTCGACCGAGCGACTGCGGACGACCTCGTCATGGTGCTTCAGCGCCTTGGGGATGAGGTAGACGGCCCAGGCCACCGCCAGGGCAACGAAGATCAGCGCACTCAGGTCCACACGTCTGAGGTTAGGTTCACCAGCACACCATGGGGCGCAAGTCCATAGGTGTGTCGCAAGCGAACTCGTGTGACTCGAGTGAAATGTCAGGACGAGACGCGCGCGAGCATTCCCTCGGGACAGTCCTCCACGGTGACCGCGAAGATCCGGTGATCTCGCCAGTCTCCGTTGATGTGCAGGAACCGGGGCGCGAAGCCGACCTCGTGCAGACCGAGCTTCTCCACCACGCGCAGGGAGTTGGTGTTCTCGGGGCGCACGCAGATCTCGACCCGGTGCAGCCCGGCGGTGGTGAGGCAGTGGTCGATCACCATCGCCACGGCGGTCGGCATGACGCCGCGGCCGGCGACCGCGCGGTCGAGCCAATAGCCGATCGACGCGAACTGGGCCGACCCGCGCACGATGTTGTTGACGGTCACCTGGCCGGCGAAGCGGCCGCCGACCTCGACCGCGAAGGGCATCGCCTGGCCTTGCCGGGCGAGCCGGCGCAGGCGGCGGATGACCTGGACGTAGCTGCCCGCGGGATCAGCGTCGCCCGGCGGCAGCGTCGCCTCCCACTCCTTGAGCCAGTCACCGTTGCGGGTGCGGACGTCACGCCAGGGCTCAGCGTCGGCGATCTCCAGCGGACGCAGTGCGATGGTGCCGTGGGTGAGGTGGGCGGGCCAGCCGCGCTCGGGGGGTCGGGAGAGCTTCACCGGGATCAATGGTCGCTGCCGACGATCTGCTCCACCGCGTGCCGCAGCACCGGTGCGAGCACGGCCAGTCCGTCCTTAACGCCACCACGCGATCCGGGCAGGTTGACGACGAGGCACGAGCCGATGACCCCGGCGACCCCGCGCGAGAGCATGGCGGTCGGAATGTCGTTGCCCACGCCGAAGCCGCGGATCGCGTCTGCGATGCCGGGCACCTCGCGGTCGAGCAGCGGCCGGGTGGCCTCGGGGGTCCGGTCGGTCGGCGTCAGCCCGGTGCCGCCGGTGGTCAGCACGACGCGGGCACCGTCGGTGACGGCAGCGGTGATGGCCCGGCCGACGGGTTCGCCGTCGGGGACGACGACGGGCGCTCCCGGCGAGAAGCCCTGCTCGACGAGCCACGCCACGATCAGCGGGCCGGTCTCGTCGGCATAGACGCCGGCCGCGGCCCTGTTGGACGCGACGACGACGGCGGCCTTCATGGTCGGCTCCAGTCGCCCGACCTGCCGCCGGTCTTGGTCTCCACCCGCACGTCGGTGATCACCGCGGCCTTGTCGACCGCCTTGACCATGTCGATGACGGTGAGACCGGCGACCGCGACGGCGGTGAGTGCTTCCATCTCCACGCCGGTCCGGTCGGTGGTGGCGACGACGCTGCGGATGTCGACGGACTCGTCGGTGACGCGGAGGTCGACGGTGACCGACGACAGCGCGAGCGGGTGGCAGAGCGGGATCAGCGACGGCGTCTGCTTGGCGCCCATGATCCCGGCGAGCCTGGCCACCGCGAGGGTGTCGCCCTTCGGGACGCCAGCTCCCCGCAAGAGCGCGATGACGGACGCCGACACGAGGACGCGACCCGAGGCACTCGCCGTACGCGCCGTCACGGGCTTGGCGGAGACGTCGACCATCCTGGCCGCGCCGGCGTCGTCGATGTGCGAGAAGGACGACATCAGAAGTCCTCGTCGAGCCGGAGCACCTGCACCATGTCGCCGGCCTGCAGCGCAGTGGTCTCGGGGGGTACGACGATGAGTGCATCACTCGCCGCGAGGTCACCGAGCAGGTGCGACCCGTGGCCGCCGACCGGGGACACGAACGCGCCGCCGCGGTCGCGGTCCCAGGCAGCGCGCACCATCTGCTGCTTGCCCGCGGGCGACGAGAGGCCGTGCGTCAGCCTGGCCTGTGTGATCGGACGCGAGTAGGGCAGCTTGCCCATCATCCGGCGGATCGCCGGCAGCACGAACGTCTCGAAGGAGATGTAGGCCGAGACCGGGTTGCCCGGCAGCGTGAAGATCGGGGTGCGGTCCTCGCCGACGGTGCCGAATCCCTGCGGCTTGCCCGGCTGCATCGCGACGCCGCCGAACCAGACCGAGCCGAGCGACGACAGCGCTTCCTTCACCACGTCGAAGTCGCCCTCGCTGACGCCGCCACTGGTGACGACCAGGTCGGCGCGCACGAGCTGGTCGCTCAGCGCGTCGGTGAAGGTGCGCGGGTCGTCGGGCACGATGCCGACGCGGTAGGCGATGGCACCGGCGGCCCGGGCGGAGGCGGCCAGGAGGTAGGAGTTGCCGTCGTAGATCGAGTCGCGGCTCAAGGTGGTGCCGGGCTCGCGCAGCTCGGAGCCCGTGGAGATCACCACGACCCGAGGGCGCGGGCGGCAGCGCACGGTGGCGCGCCCGACGGCGGCGAGCAGCCCGAGGTGGCGCGGGCCGAGGACCGTGCCGTGCTCGAGCAGCAGGTCGCCCTCGGCGACGTCCTCACCGGCGAAGCGGATGTGCTGGTGCTTGTTGGGCGCCTGCATGATGCGGACCTGCGCGACGCCACGATCGGTCCACTCGTAGGGGACGATCGCGTCGCAGCCGGCGGGCACGGGGGCGCCGGTCATGATCTTCGCGGCGGTGCCGGGCGAGAGCGCCATCAGGCCGGCCTGGCCGGCCCCGATCTCCCCCACCACCGGCAGCTGGACGGGAGTGTCGGTCGAGGCGGTCACGACATCGGCGTAGGTCACGGCATAGCCGTCCATGCCGGAGTTGTCGAAGCCCGGCAGCGAGATCGTCGCGGAGACATCCTCGGCGATCGCGAGCCCCAGCGCCTCCATGAGCGGCTGCGGGAAGTCGGGCAGTGGCGAGACCGAGGCCAGGATCCGCTCGACCAGGTCGGGGACCGGCAGCAGCTCAGGCATCGGCAGCCAGCACGGACTTCGCCTCGATGCGCTGGGCGCTCGGTGCTTTGATCTTCACGTCGCCGACGACCTTCACGCCGGGGCCGAACGTGACGTCACCGTCGACGACGAGCGACGTCGCCTCGAGCAGCGACGGCGCACCTTCGGGGAAGCGCTTGTCGAAGTCGCCGACCAGCTTGTAGAAGTCGCCGTCGAGATCGATGAACGGCACTCCCTCGGACGCCTGGTCGAGCACGAAGTCCTTGCCGAGGTCGTAGATGTCGGAGCGCAGGACCAGCAGGTCGTTGGTCGTCTTGACCGGCACGAAGCGGTCGCGGCCGACCTCGATGGTGCGCGCACCCTCGAAGATCTCGATGGCCGAACCCATCGCGGTCTCGATCTGGATGACCTCTGGCGTCTTCTTGTCGGCCGGGTCGAGGTGCTTGAGGTTGCGGATCATCGGCAGCCCGAGGATGCCCTGGCGGGCGTCGAGCGCCTGGGTCATCGCG
This sequence comes from Nocardioides sp., assembly GCA_039914485.1. Classification (GTDB taxonomy): domain Bacteria; phylum Actinomycetota; class Actinomycetes; order Propionibacteriales; family Nocardioidaceae; genus Nocardioides. The sequence continues at coordinate 22,552 of JBDSPC010000068.1, read as the reverse complement.
TCGATGTCGAACCACAGGTTGTTGGTCGAGGTGAACTTGTGCCGGTCGAGGTCGGCCAGCGCGTCCTTGTCGGAGTCGAGCGTCTGGGCACTCTCCCGCAGCACGATCCGGCCGTCGGCCTTGCGAGTGGCGAAGTGTCCGCCCTTGCGGTCGGAGGCGGTGCGGCGTACGGCCTCGATCGCGAACGGCGCCCCGCTCTGCGCGAACCAGCCAGCGACCCGCGGGTCGGGCACGGCACCGAGGTTGTCGGAGTTGGAGACGAAGACGTGCTTGAAGCCGGCGTCGCGCAGCCGGCCGAGCACGCCGGTGCCGCGCAGCGCGGTGTAGAGGTCACCGTGGCCGGGCGGACACCACTCGAGGTCGGGATTCTTCGGGTACGCCGCCGGGACCAGGTCCTTCACGAGCAGCTTGGGCACCTTGTTCTGCAGGAACTCCAGCGGCAGGCCGTCGACCGCGAGTCCGTCGTAGCGCGCGAGCGCGGCCATGGTGTCGGCCGACGTGCGGACCGAGTTCATGAAGATCAGCGGCAGCGGGGCGTCGTACTGCGTGCGGAGGTGGAGCACCTGCCGGGCGATGATGTCGAGGAAGCTCAACCCGCGGCGCACGCACAGCAGCGACTTGGCGCGGTCCATGCCCATCGAGGTGCCGAGGCCGCCGTTGAGCTTGATCACCGCGGTCCTGCGGATCGCCTCGGCGGCGACGTCGTCGCCCACCTCGACGTCGGCCAGCGACTCCATGTCGAGCGGCGCGATGCTCGACTCGGGGATCATTCCGGTCTCGCCGTGCTCCAGCAGCCGGTAGTAGTGCGCGAAGGTGTCGATGGCGACGGGATCGACTCCTGCATCCTGCATCTTGGCGCGCGCTGTCTCGAGCCCTTTGCTACCCATGCTCCGATCGTAGGCTGATTGCGTGCCAACACCAGCCCAGCCCCCTGTCGCGGTCACCAAGGCCGCCCTGCGCGACCAGCTCATGGCCGCTCGGCGGGAGAGATCGCTGGCCGATTCGGTCCTCGCGGCCGAGGCGATCGCCGAGCACGTCCTCGCCTGGGAGGTCGTACGCCGAAGCGCCACCGTCGCCGCCTATGTCTCCGTCGGACGCGAACCGGGGACGGGGCTGCTGCTCGACGCACTGCTCGCGGACGGGAAGCGGGTGCTGCTCCCTGTGCTGCGCGCGGACAACGACCTCGACTGGTGCCTCTTCGACGGCTCACTCACACCTGCGAGCCGTGGACTGCTCGAGCCCTCCGGTCCGCGACTCGGGGTCGAGGCCATCGCCGAGGCCGAGGTCGTGCTCGTGCCCGGGCTGGCCGCGTCGGCCGACGGCGACCGGCTGGGTCGCGGTGGCGGGTCGTACGACCGGGCGCTCGCGCGCGTCGGCGCCGGCGTGCCCGTCGCCGTACTCCTGCACGACGACGAGACCGGGCTCGACGTGCCCACCGAGCCCCACGACCGCCGGGTGACGCACGTGGTGTCGCCCGCGGGCGTGGTCAACCCTTGAGCAGGTCTCCGAGCAGCCCGCCACCGGAGCCGCCGCCGGACGCGGTCGCCGGATTGACCCACTCGTAGGGCTGGACGACCACGAAGCCGGGGCCGTGGAAGGAGTACTGGAAGGCCTCGCCGGAACCACCGCGCAGCATCGACTTCATGTTCATGCTCGACACGACATTGGGCACGAGGGACGAGGACCACGCGACGGCGGCCTGCACGTCGACGTAGGTCGGCTGCTGGGAGCAATCGAGGACGACCGGCTTGCCGACCGTGCAGAGTGCGACGGTGCCGGTGCCGCGGACCGTGGTGTTGAAGAGGCCGCCAGCCATGATGCCCGCGCCCTTGACCCGGTTGATGTCCCACTCCATGGCGGCGTCGAAGGCGAGCAGGTTGCGGCCGTTGACCGAGATGCCGTCGCCCTCGAGGTTGACGAGGTGGACCGTGCCGGCCTCCTGCGCGAAGAAGACCTCGCCCTGGCCGGAGACCCGCATCAGCGGGATGTCCTCGCTGGTGACGACCTTCTTGAGCAGCTTGGCCATCGAGCCGGACTTCTCGTGGTCGAAGCGGATCTGGCCCTGGTAGGCGACCATCCCGCCCTTGACCGCCAGCACCTCGGGGCCGAGCGAGACCCGCAGCATGTGGCTGTTCTGGAGGGCGAACCGCTGCCCGTCCCCGATCTCGAGATTGTCCTGGGCGAACAGATCACTCTTCATGGTCGAAACCCTAGCGATCAGTCGGAGCTGTCGGCAGGGGTCAGGACGAGGATGTCGTCGGCCGCGTCCACCACCGCGTCGCGGGAGAAGGCCCACGGCAGGTAGTCGCCGTTGACGTAGAGCTCTGTCTGGTCGCCGTAGTGGGAGGAGCCGGGGTGCCCGGAGACTCCGGTGAGGTTGATGTAGCGGGACCGGTCGAAGTCGGCGAGGGAGACGACCATCCGCATCGAGGGCGCGGCGGTCACCTCATAGCCCTGCGCGGCGTCCCAGCTCGTCGCGTCGACGATGCTCGAGCCGCCGCCGACGCCGTACTGGTCGCGGTTGAACAGCCGCTCGATCGGGGCGACGCCGGATTCACCGAGCGTCGCGTGGTGCAGCTCGAGCCGGTGCAGGTGACCCCAGGACCAGTCGTCGGCGTCCAGGGCCTGGCGCTTGGTCAGCTCGTCGCGGGCGTCGAGCATCGCCTGCCGCAGGATGTCGTCGCGCGACTCCTTGACGTCCTCGGTCTCGCTGTCGTCCCACCAGGGTCCCGCCGGGTCTCGCAGCAGGTTGGCGACCACGGCGAACCAGCGGTCGCCGCCGTTGGGCCAGATCCCTTCTCGCAGCTCATCGTGGAAGGTCAGGCGCAGCAGGTTGCTCCACACGACGTTGTAGTACGCCGCAGCCGCGCTGTCCGCCGGCTGCGTGAAGTCCCAGCTGCGCAGGAGGTCCTGGCCGTCGCGGTAGTAGGTCGAGCCGAGGTCCTCGATGTCGAGGAGGTAGGGCACCAGCGTCGCCGCCATCGGGTTGGTGGTGTCGAGCTGCAGCCCTGTCATCTCCGCCACCGACAGCTCGCCCTCGGCCTCGAGCAGCTCGCGGATCCGGGTCGAGCGATAGCCGTAGTCCCAGTCGTCGGTGAGGAAGTAGGGATAGTCGTCGTCGATCACGGCCTGGTTGGCGGTGACGATGAAGCCCTCCTCCGGGTCGAGCACGTTGGGCAGCCCGTCGAAGGGGATGAAGTCGCCGGTCCAGTCGTTGGCCGACAACCAGCCCTCGGCCGGCATCGTGCCGTCGTTGCCCGACTTGCGGATCGGCACGAGGCCGGGCGCCTGGTAGCCGATGTGACCGGCGCGATCGGCGTACACCATGTTCTGCGCGGGTACGGCGAAGTCGCTCGCGGCAGCTCGGAACTCGTCCCAGTTGCCGGCGCGGTTGAGACCGAGCACCGCATCGGCGGTGGTGGTCGGCTGAAGGGCGGTCCACTGCAACGCCACGGCATAGCCGTTGCCGCGCGGGCCCGGCTCGTCGGTGGGGGCGTTGGCACCGACCGTGCTGAGCTCCTTGGAGACGTCGCTGAGCAGTGGCCCGTGGGCGGTCTCGCGGATGTGCAGCTCGAAGTCGTCGCCGTCGCGGACCTTGATCGTCTCGGTGCGCACCGTCAGCGGCTTGGCCTCGCCGTCCTGGATCCAGTTCTCGCCGTCGATCTGCTCGAGGTAGAGGTCGGTGACGTCGGGGCCGAGGTTGGTGAACCCCCACGCGATGTCGGCGTTGTGCCCGATGATCACGCCCGGCACGCCGGAGAAGGTGAAGCCGGCGACGTCGAGCGTGCAGTCGCTGGTGATCTCGCGGCAGTGCAGGCCCATCTGCATCCAGATGCCGGGCTGGCTGATGCCGAGGTGCGGATCGTTGGCGAGCATGGGCTGGCCGGTCGAGCTGTGCTCGCCGTCGACGACCCACGAGTTCGAGCCGATGCCGTCGCCCCGACCGAGCAGCTCGGGCAGCCGGTCCAGGCCCGCCTGCAGGTCGGCGAGGGCCCGGACGGTCTCGTCGTTGTACGCCGGGCGGCGCGGGTTGCGGGTGGAGTTGCGGGTCGCGTTCTGCTCGAAGACGCCGTCCACGACGCCGCCGGCGCCGACGATCGGCGGGTGCCCGTCCATGTCGTAGGCCGGGTAGAGCTCGGCGATCTCCTCGGGCGAGTGGTCGAGGCTGGCCATCACCCGGGCGATCTCTTCGTCCATGTTGCCGCGCAGGTCCCACGCCATCGCCTTGAGCCAGGCGAGCGAGTCGGCGGGCTCCCACGGCTCGGGCTCGTAGTCGAGACCGGTCAGTCCGAGGATCGTGTATTCGACCGCGATCTCGCTGGTGCCCTGCTGCTCGAGGTAGGCGTTGACGCCCTCCGCATAGGCGGTGAGCGCGTCGCGGGTCTCGGTGTCGAGCAGCGCCCACTCCTCCTCCGCAACCCGGCGCCAGCCCATCGTGCGGATGTACTTGTCCTTCTCGAGACCGTCCTCACCGAACAGCTCGGAGAGCCGGCCGGCGGTCACGTGGCGGCGCACGTCCATCTCGAAGAACCGGTCCTGGGCGGCCACGAAGCCCTGGGCACGCATCAGGTCGTCGTCGGTGTCGGCGTAGATCTGCGCGATCCCGTGGTCGTCGCGGATCACCTCGACCTCCGCGCCGAGTCCGGCGAGCTCGAGCTCGCCGTCGGTGTCGGGCACCGGTCGGCGTACGAACGCGGCGACAGTGAGCAGGAGCAGCACCATGAGCAGCGCGAGGCCGGCCGCCACATAGGCGGACCAGCGCAGCTTGCGCGGCGCCGCGCGGAACAGCGCGCGCAGGGAGAAGTCGTCGTCGGGGCTGGTCACTCGTGGCTCGGTCATCTCAAAAGGCATTGTGCCGTACCCTTGGCAGTCGATCGGGTGGAGTGCCAGCGAATCGCGGGCCCGCCGGATCGGGTTCCCGAAGCGCCGGCCAGCAAGGTTTCTCATGCCCACCTATCAGTACGCCTGCACCGAGTGCGGTCACGCGTTCGAGCAGTTCCAGAGCTTCAGCGACGACTCGCTGACCGAGTGCCCGGTGTGCCAGGGCCGACTGCGCAAGGTGTTCAACGCCGTGGGTGTGGTGTTCAAGGGCTCGGGCTTCTACCGCACCGACAGCCGCGCGGGTTCGTCGTCGACAGTTCCTGCCGCGAAGAGCGAGTCGTCGTCCTCCACGTCGTCCTCGTCCTCGTCGGACTCTGGCTCCGGCTCCGGCTCCGGCTCCTCGAAGCCCGCATCGACGTCGAGCCCCAAAGCGTCCACAGGCGACTCGTCCAGCTGACCTGCAGGCCTCCTGTGGAGGAGGACAGCGGAGTCTCGGTCTCGCGACCTAGCGTCGCGCCATGCTCGTTTCCGTACGCCGCAGGCTGCGCGCCCTCCGTCGCGCGATCCTGGCCCGACGCCGGCCGCTGGCCGCGCTGCTCGTCGCGCTGGCGGTCTTCCTCGCGCTGCGCACCGCTGTCGGCCCCGGACCGCCGACGGTCGAGGTGCCGGTCGCCGCGCGCGACCTGGCGGCTGGTTCGCGGCTGACGGCCCACGACGTGTCGATGACGAGCTGGCCGACCGAGCTGGCACCCGACGGCCTGACGGCTTCCGTGGCCGGCCAGGTGCTCGCCGCTCCCCTGCGAGCGGGCGAGGCGATCACCGATCGGCGCTTCATCGGCTCGTCACTCGCGGCCGCCCACCCCGACCTGACGGTGCTGCCGCTGCGCCTTCCCGACCCGGCCGTGGTCGAGCTGCTGCGCGTCGGTGATCGCATCGACCTGAGCTCCGTCGACCCCGAGACCGGGGAGGGCGCCCTGCTGGCGACGGGCGTCCTGGTGCTCGCGATCCCACCCCCGGCGACCACGGATTCGACGCTCACAGGTCGCCTGATCGTGGCCGGGATCACGCCTGACCGCGAGGAGATTGTCTCTGCGACGGCAGTGAGGGAGTTCCTCACCGTGTCGTATTCCCGCTAGCGTGCTGGGTTGTCCTGACATTGACTGATTCCGGCTCTCGGGGTCACGCAAGGAGATATGCGATGAGTGGATTCAAGAACTTCATCCTCAAGGGCAACCTTGTCGAGATCGCCGTCGGCCTGATCATGGCGCTCTCGTTCGCAGCCGTGGTGACCTCCTTCACCGCGTGGCTGACCGAACTCCTCCCGGGTGCCTTCGACGACGTCTTCGGTGGCGCCACGGAAGGCGACCTCGGCTACTTCCTCAACGCGCTGATCTCGTTCGTCGTCATGGGTGCCGTCGTCTACTTCTTCGTCGTCGTCCCCTACACCAAGGCCAAGGAGCGGTTCTTCCCGGCCGAGGCCTCGGGCCTGAGCGAGATCGAGCTGCTCACGGAGATCCGCGACTCCCTCAAGGCGCGTGGCTGAGCCTCACCGCTCCCCCAGCATTCGTCGAACGGCTCGCCCTCCGGGGCGGGCCGTTCGTGCATTTCAGCCGTGGTGCGGTGGCACCTGGTCGCGGTACCACTCGTCGCCCTTGCCATCGCGGCCGGCGCAGGGAGCGGTGTCATCGCTGGTCTGCTCGGGCAGCACGTCTCCGAAGACGGCGGCGAGTCGCTTGCGGCGTACCCACTCCGGCTCGGGCCGAGCCTTCTCGGGGTCCGGCTTGTCGCTCACGCGCAGATCCCGGGTGTCGTCTCCTTGGGCGTGGCCTCGTCCGTGGGCGTGGCGGTCTCGGTCGGCGTCTCGGTGGGAGATGCCTCGTCGGTCGGCGAGTCGGTCTCCGTGGGCGTCGGCGTGGGCGTCTCGGTCGCCTCGCTCGACGTCTTGGGCGGCTCGGCGGTGAGGGCCTCCGCGAGCAGGCTCTTCGGCAGGGTCTTGTCCTCGTTGATCAGCTGCCACATCGTGTCGGCGCCCTCGGTCCAGTAGACCTTCCCCTTGTGCTCGGAATCGAGGGGGTAGTAGGCCGTCGGCACCGTGATGAACTTGATGTTGTCCAGGCCGATGTTCTGCAGCTGGAGGGCGATCTTGCCCAGCCGGGTCAAGGAGCCCAGCTCGGTGTCGGTCCGCAGCGTCTTGGTGGCGGCGTCGAGGAAGCTGACCACGCGGTCGAGGCGCGTCAACGTGCCGGCTGACTTCACCTTGCGGATCAGGGCCGCGATGAAGGTCTGCTGGCGCTTGATCCGGCTGAGGTCGTTCTGCTGCAGGAGCTCGCCGACGTAGCGGGCCCGGACGTAGTCGAGCGCCTCGTCGCCGCTTAGGACGGACGGGTCACCGGCCGGCACGAAGATGTTGTGCGCCGGGTCGTCGATGTCCTCGGGGATGCAGACGGGTACGCCGTCGACGGCATCGACCATGTCGCCGAACCCGTTGAAGTCGATGACCACGAAGTGGTCGACCAGGATGTTGGTGATCGACTCGAACTGGGCGATCGTGCACAGCTCCTTGCCCTCAGTGAAGGCGGCGTTCCACATGACCTCGGTCGCGGCGGGGCTGTCGTCGCACTCCGGCCGGTCCACGATCGAGTCGCGCGGGATCGAGATGGCGTAGGACCGCTTCCGGTCCGCCGAGAGGTGCACCAGGATCGTGGTGTCCGAGCCGCCGCCGGTCTCCTGGTCGAGGTCGTTGCCCGCACCGGAGCGGGTGTCGTCACCCATCACCAGGATGTTGAGCGGCTCACCGTTGCCGCGGTAGACCTTCTCCGGGCGCTCGCCGAGGACGTCGAGGTCGGTGGTGTCGATGTTGCCGTTGAGGTGGCGGTAGAGGAACACGACGCTGAGGGCCGTCGCGAGTGCCAGCACCAGCGAGCTGGCCAGCATCACCTGGCCGACGGTGTGCTTGCGCTTGGTCTTCGCCTTGCGCTTCGGCGCGGGGACGTCCGTTCCGGGGCTCGACACACCTGCCACGACTCAGACCACAACCTTTGCTTCGGGAGCCCCAGCAGGGGCGACGCCTCGCAACTTACGCGAGCGGCTCAAATTGTCACCGTAATCGGGCCAGGGACAAATTCGCGCCGATCAGGAGCACAGACCGTTCTCCGCGGCCTCCGCGGACGGCTCCTTCGCCCCCTGCTCCGACTCTCGCGGCTGCCCCGCGTCGATCGCGTCGGAGGACAGCTTCGCGCTCAGCGGCTCGTCCATGCTCGTGCCCTCGAACAGCCCCTTCGCCGCCGGCAGCCAGAGCACGTCGTAGTTGTCGTCGTACTCCCACGGAACCGTGACGAACCTGATGTCGCCGAGCCCGGTGCTGCGCAGCTGCAGGGCCAGGTCGCCGAGCTCTCGCACGGTGTCCAGCCCCTCGCTCGTGAGCAGCGACCCGGTGGCTGCGCTGAGGAACTTGATCACCCTGTCCGGGCGGGTCAGCGTGCCGCTGGACACGACCTTGTTGATCATCGACGCCATGAAGTTCTGCTGGCGCTTGATGCGGCCCAGGTCGGACTGGGAGCCGACGTTGTCCCGCACGCGCACGTAGTCGAGCGCCTGGTCTCCGCGCAGCTCGTTGGTCCCGGCGGGCACGAAGATCTGCTTGGCCGGATCGTTGATCTCGTCCGGGACACAGATCTCGACGCCGCCCACGGCGTCGACCATCTCCTTGAAGCCGTTGAAGTCGATCACGACGAAGTCGTCGATCCGGATGCCCGTGGACTGCTCGACCTGCTCCACCACGCACAGGGGACCACCGAACGAGAAGGCGGCGTTCCACTTCGCGTCGTCCTCGCCAGCGATCTCGTTGTCGTCACCGCAGTCGGGACGATCCACGACCGAGTCGCGCGGGATCGAGATGCCGTAGGCGCTCTCGCGATCGGCGGAGATGTGCAGGACGACGGTGGTGTCGCTGCGGGCGCCGTTCGACGGGTCCTCGCCGTCGATGTCGTTGTTCTCGCCCTCGCGGGAGTCCGACCCCATCACCAGGATGTTCAACGGCTTGCCGTTGCCCTGGTAGAGGACCTCGGGCCGGTTGTCGATGTCCTCGATGCCGGGCACGGTCGTCAGGTTGCCGTTGAGGTGGCGGTAGGTGAGCACCGTCCCCAGCGCGGTCACCAGCCCGAGGACCACGCAGCTGACCAGGATCACCCGGAAGATCGTGCGCGAGTGCGCAGCGGATCCGGGGGCCGACACATCCACCACGTCAGACCACAACCTTCACACCGGGAAGCTCGATTGTCGTCGTCTCCCGCCCGTGCAAAAATTCACCACGCTGGGCGTCATGAGCAAAGATGGACCTTCGTTCTCCCGATCGAAGGCTGCGTCTGCTGTGCCCCAGTCCCTCCGCCTGACTCTCGCCGCGACGGCCGGACTCCTCTTCCTGGCCCTGATCGGTGCCACCGGGGTCGGTGTGGACGTCCCGGCGCCGGGGCAGGTCGTGCATTCGTCGGCGACGAGCCGGCTCGCGGCCGACGACGTGCCCAACGTCCTGGTCTTCCTGACCGACGACATGCGCAAGGACGACCTGAGCTACCTCCCCAACGTCCGCAACCTGCTTGCCAAGCAGGGCATGACGTTCACGCAGGCCCAGTCGCCGCACCCGCTGTGCTGCCCCGCGCGGGCCGAGCTGATGACGGGGCAGTACGCCCAGAACAACGGCGTGCACCACAACAGCGGGAAGTACGGCGGATGGCAGGCCTTCGACCCGTCGTCGACGATCGCGACGTGGGCCCAGGACGCGGGCTACGCGACCGCCCTGCACGGCAAGCACCTCAACCACTTCGACCCCGACGCCCCGGCGGATGACGGCTGGACCAACTTCGACATCCTGCTCGAGCCGGCGACCGACTACGAGAACTTCACGTTCTTCGACGGCGACTCCTACTCCGACGACTACGTCACCACCCGGCTGGACGAACGGACCGTCTCCGACATCGACACCTGGGCCGGGCGGCGGCCGTTCATGATCTGGGCCAACCACGTCGCGCCCCACATCTGGTTCCCGGCCTCCGCGAAGGGCGACGGGGACGGCGACCGCGGTGGCCGGAACCCACCGGCGGAGTCGACGTACGCACAGGCATTCACCGGTCTGACACCGAAGGCGTTCTCGGCGCCGAGCTTCAACGAGGCCGACATGCGTGACAAGGAGTCGATCGTGAGGGGGCGCGCGAAGCTGAAGCCGAGCGCGCTGAAGCGGCTCAACCTCGCCCGCATCCGTTCGCTGCTCTCCGTCGACGAGGCCGTCGCCCATGCAGTGGCCGCGCTCGAGACGTCCGGCGAGCTGGACAACACCTACATCGTCTTCACCTCGGACAACGGCTATGCCGTCGGCGAGCACCGCTACACCGGCAAGGACCGCCTCTCCGACGAGATCCTCGACATCCCGCTGGTCGTGCGCGGGCCCGGCATCTCGGCCGGCACCCGCTCGGATCGTCCGGTCTCGCTGGTCGACCTGACCACCACGCTCGCCCAGCTGATGTCGCTGACGCCGACCCTGACCACCGACGGCGAGACCTTCGCGCCGACCCTGCGCGACCCGGCGGTGCCGGGCTACCGCGACACGATGCTGATCCAGACCGGCGCCAAGGAGCCCTCCGCCCGCTTCCCGGGCTGGGCCTACCGCGGCGTGCTCAGCCAGCGCTACGCCTACGGCCGGCGGATCAACAACGGCCCCACCGACGGCTTCCTCTACGACCACCACAAGGATCCCTACGAGCTGAAGAACCTGCTCACCAACGAGCGCTACAGCGCCGTACGCCGCGAGCTCGAGCGCCGCTACCGCGAGCTGGCCGACTGCGCGGGGAGCGAGTGCAACCGGGACTTCGGACCGCTCCCCCAACCGGGCAAGTAGCCAGGCCCACATGGCAGGATGAGCGCTGACCTGCCCCAGTAGCTCAGTGGATAGAGCAGCCGCCTCCTAAGCGAAAGGTCGCAAGTTCGACTCTTGCCTGGGGCACCACCGCACCCTCCGTCACCGCGTCTCGAAGGTCAGGCCACCGGCCTGGACACGGGCCAGCAGGTTGTCGCCCATCGCCTGGGCGGTCGTGACCTGGCCGGCCGTCGTCGGGTTGTCGTCGAAGGCCAGGCAGAGCCCCGACTCGGCCAGCATCATCGAGGTCTCGGTGTAGCCGGGGTCGCCACCCTTCACGCGCGTGCGCACGGTCCGCCCGCCCCCCTCGCCGACGAAATCGACGGTGAACCACGACTTGTCGCGCTTGGCCTCGTCGGGCCCGTCCCCCTGCGCGACCTTGCCGAGCAGGAAGTTGCGCACGGGCTTGACCTGCGCCGCGGCGGCGAGCGTGGTGACGAGGGCGGCCCCGGCTGCGGCGTACCGCAGCGTCTTGGTGCCGGCGTAGTGCGAGTAGCGGAACTTCGGTCCGTACGCCGCCAGCGCGGCGCCGCTCCGGGCCACGATGATCGGGTCGATGGTCGGCAACGGGAGCAGCCAGTAGCCCAGGACGGAGTCGCGGTGCGGCTTGCCGGACACGGCGCGCGACGAGCGTCCGTCGGCGGGCTTGCCCTCCTTGCGGCGGCGATCGGAGTGGGCCGCCTTCATCTGGCGCGCGCGTGAGAACTGGCCGAGCGCGGAGTGCATGGTGCCGCCGGAAGCCATGCTTGCGGTGCGGACGACGCCACGCAGCGTGATCGGCACATCGGCCGGCAGCCGCTGGACGGTGAAGTAGGCGCCGAGGTCGTGCGGGATCGAGTCGAAGCCGCACGCGTGCACGATCCGGGCGCCGGTGCGCACCGCGGTCTCGTGGTGCTGGAGGTACATCTGGTCGACGAACTCGGGCTCGCCGGTGAGGTCGACGTAGTCGGTGCCGGCGTCGGCGCAGGCGGCGACCAGCGGTGCGCCGTACTGCAGATAGGGGCCGACCGTGGTGATCACGACGCGGGTACGAGCGGCGACGTCGGACAGTGAGGCCGGGTCGGTGGAATCGGCGATCAGGAGCTCGAGGTCGGGCAGCCCGAGCTTGTCGCGGACCGCCTCGAGCTTGGCCTGGTTGCGGCCCGCGAGCGCCCAGCGCAGACCGGGCGGAGCGTGGCGCGCGAGGTAGTCGGCGGTGAGCTGGCCGGTGAAGCCGGTGGCCCCGAAGAGGACGATGTCGAAGTCGCGATCAGGCATGGGCCACATCCTCACAGGTCGGGAACCACCCGGCGAGAGGTGGCGTCTGATCGACGTGAAGATCCGGACCGCCATCGCCTCCGCCACCACCGTCGCCCTCGCCGCCGGTGCCGGCATCGGGTTCGGGTTCGCCCTCGGCCGGGACGACGAGCAACAGACCAGCCCGCCCCGCCCCGAGCCCGGCACGTTCGTGCTGGCCAACGCGTCCCTGAAGCTCGCCCCCGACTGCGACTCCCTCCTCGCTTCGTACGTCGACCGCGGGCTCGACCTCGTCAGCGCCTATGGGTGGGGTGGCGGCGGAGTCGTGATGTTCGACTCCGAGATGAGCAACTCCGCCGGCGCCGCCGAGCGGTCCGACTCCGCCAGCGCGCCGGTGCCGACGACCGTCCGCTCCACCAACAACGAGACCGGCACCAACGTGCAGGAGGCCGGCGTCGACGAGCCGGACGTCGTCAAGGTCGCGGGCGACAAGCTCTTCCGCATCCAGGACAACGTGCTCACGGCCTACGACGTGGCCGGCGACGAGCCCCAGCAGCTGTCCTCGCTGCAACTGCCCGACCTGCGCAACGGCGAGATCCTCATCTCCGGCGATCGGGTGGTCGTCCTCGGCGATCTCGGTGGCCAGTACGACGAGGTCACCGGCGCTCGCATCGTCGCCATCGACATGAGCCAGCCCGGGACACCGCAGGTCGTCGAGCAGACCGACTACACCGCGACCATCCGTGCGGCCCGCCTGCACGGCGACGTCGTGCGCGTCGTCCTCGACAACGGCCTCCCCATGCTCGACTTCCGCTACCCCGACGGCGGGGATGGCGAGCGCACGACCCTCGAGCAGAACCGCGAGCTGGTCCGGGACACCACCCTGGGCGACTGGCTCCCGACGGTCGACGGTGAGCCGATCGTCGACTGCGACGACGTCGCCCTCCCCACCATGGACACCGCGCTCGGGACCACGACCGTCGTCACCTTCGAACCGGCGGTCGTCGAACCGACCACCACCGCCGTCGCCACGACCGCCACCACGTCCTACTTCTCCGCCGACCGGTTCTACCTCGCCGCGAGCGGGTCGCCGTTCGGCTGGTGGGGAAGCCGCCTGATCGACTGCATCGACCGTTGCCTCCCCGGAGGGGGGAACGGCAGCACGGAGCTGTTCGCCTTCGCCCTCGACGGCACCGACACGACGTACGTCGCCTCTGGCAGCGTGGAAGGACAGATCCGCGACCGCTGGTCGATGGACTACGCCGACGGTGCGCTGCGGGTGGCGCTCGGCGCGACCAACGAGACCGGCAACTTCAACTCCGTGGTGACGATGCGCGAGACCGACGCGACGCTGACCGAGATCGGCCGCGTGGACAAGCTCGGCGTCAACGAGGAGATCAAGTCGGTGCGGTGGTTCGACGATCTCGCCATCGTCGTCACCTTCCGCCAGACCGACCCGCTCTACGCCATCGACCTCACCGACCCCGAGACCCCGCTCCTGATGGGCGAGCTCAAGATCCCCGGCTACAGCGAATACCTGCACCCGCTCGGTGGGCGCCGGATGATCGGCATCGGCCAGGACGCCGACGGCTCGGGCATGGTCCGCGGAGCGCAGGCCGCGCTCTTCGACGTCACCGACCTGCGTAACCCCGAGCAGCTCGACGTCGTGAAGTACCCCAAGAACTCGATGGCCGGCGCCGGGCTCGACCCGCGCCAGTTCACGTGGCTGCCCGATCGCCGTACGGCCCTCACCGTCGTCTCGCAGGGCTGGCAGGGCCGCACCGGTTGGGTCTCGGTGCTCGACCTCTCGGGGGGCCAGATGTCCAACCGGCTGGTCGAGGTGGAGTACGGCGACGAGGTGGCCGAGGTCCGGCTGGTGCCGCTCGCCGACGGCCGCGTCGTGCTGGTGACCGGGGACGGCGTGTCCTTCTTCGACCTATCCTGAAGGCATGTGCCGCAACATCCGCCCGCTCAACAACTTCGAGCCGCCGGCGACGCGTGACGAGGTGACGGCTGCCGCGCTGCAGTACGTCCGCAAGGTCGCCGGCACGACCAAGCCGTCGCAGGCCAACGAGGCCGTGTTCTACGAGGCCGTGAAGGAGATCGCGCACCTCACGCAGCATCTCCTCGACGACCTGGTGACGACCGCCCCGCCGAAGAACCGCGACGTCGAGGCCGAGAAGGCCAAGGCCCGCGCGCAGCTGCGCTACGGCACGTGACGACGACACAGGCTCCGGCCTCCGAGGTCCTCGACCTCCTCGCCGGCCGTGACGTCGTCGTCCTGACCGGCGCAGGCGTGTCCACCGACTCCGGCATCCCCGACTACCGCGGGCCGGGCGCACAACGCACTTCGGGGGGATCCCGGTGGGCTCGCCCCCCGGGCGTGATGACCTTCCAGGAGTTCGTATCCGGGCCGGTCGCCCAGCAGCGCTACTGGGCGCGCAGCCACCTCGGCTGGGCCCGGATGGGCGTGGCCGCCCCCAACGCCGGGCACCACGCACTCGCGGAGATCGACCCCGCGCTGCTGATCACCCAGAACGTCGACGGCCTGCACGAGGCTGCCGGGTCGCGCCGTCTCGTCGCGATCCACGGCCGGGTCGCGGACGTCGTGTGTCTGGCCTGTCGCCGTACGTCGAAGCGCGCGTCCCTAGAGGCGAGGCTGGACGACCTCAACGCCGACTGGATGGTGCGGCACGGGCAGGCGGCGATGCGGCCCGACGGCGACGTCGACCTCGACGCGACCGCGGACTTCGTGGTCGCGGACTGCGAGGACTGCGGCGGCGTGCTCAAGCCGGACGTGGTGTTCTTCGGAGAGAACGTGCCGGCCGAGCGGGTGGCGCGCTGCTACGACGCCGTCGACGCGCTCGGCACCGACGGTGCGGTGCTGGTCGCCGGCTCGTCACTGACCGTGATGAGCGGGCTGCGGTTCGTGAAGCGAGCGGCCAAGGCAGGCACACCGGTGGTGATCGTCAACCGAGGCGTGACGCGCGGTGACGACCTGGCGGCGTACAAGCTCGAGCTCGGGACCAGCGACTTCCTGGTGGAGCTCGCTCAGAGGCGGCGCACGAAGATGTGATCGGCGGCGTCGGCGAAGACCTCGGCGGTCTCGCCGCCCGAGCCGATCAGGATGCCCTCGGTCGTGGTGATCACCGTGACCGTCTTGTCGGGCAGGGCGCCGGCGCGACGCAGCGCGCTCATCAGCTCCTCGTCCTTCTGCATCTCCTCGGAGATGCGGCGCACGTGCACCCGCGACTCCTCCGGCCCGGCGACGGCCGACAGCGGCTCGACGCCCTCCATGAAGTGCTCGCCCAGGTCGGTCTCGCCGAGCTCGTGGAGGCCGGGGATCGGGTTGCCGTAGGGCGACTCGGTCGGGTGGCCGAGCAGCTCGACCAGGCGGCGCTCGACGGTCTCCGACATGACGTGCTCCCAGCGGCACGCCTCGGCGTGCACGAGCTCCCAGTCGAGACCGATCACGTCGGTGAGCAGGCGCTCGGCGAGCCGGTGCTTGCGCATGACCCGGGTGGCGAGGCGCATGCCCTCCTCGGTCAGCTCGAGGTGGCGATCGCCCTCGACCGTGACGAGTCCGTCGCGCTCCATCCGCGCCACCGTCTGCGAGACGGTCGGCCCGCTCTGGTGCAGGCGCTCGGCAATGCGGGCGCGCAGCGGAATGATGTCCTCCTCCACGAGCTCGTAGATCGTGCGGAGGTACATCTCGGTGGTGTCGATCAGGTCGCTCACGCGGCCATTGTTACCCATGCGCATTGGCAGGGGCGTGATCGGTGCGGCACAGTTGCGAAGCGTGAACGAGATCCTCGATCAGCTCCTGATCCCCCACCGCTTCTGCGGGCCACCCGACTCGGGCAACGGCGGCTGGACCGCCGGCGCACTGGCGACCCACCTGACCCGCGCGTGCCCCGACAACCGGGCCTCCGAGTGGCCGACCATCGAGGTCTCGCTGCGCCAGCCGCCGCCGCTCGACTCGCCGATGCCGCTCACCGAGGAGGAGGGCGTCACGAGCGCGAGCTTAGGCGGCGCCGTGATCGCGAGCGCCCGACTGGTCGAGTCGGAGCTCCACGATGTCGATCCGGTGGCCAGTGACGAGGCGAAGGCTGCCGAGGCGACGTACGCCGGTCACACGTTCCACCCGTTCCCGACCTGCTTCGCGTGCGGCACCGGTCGAGCAGAAGGTGACGGACTGCGGATCTTCCCCGGTGTCGTCAGTGGCGAGCGGGTCGCGGCGACCTGGCGGCCGGACCCCAGCCTGGTCGAGGACTTCCACACGTACGTCGACGAGTCGGCCCGTGCGTCGGTCGCCAACACGTGGGCGGCGCTCGACTGCGTCGGCGGTTGGGCCGGCGACCTGACCGAGCGGTTGATGGTGCTCGGGCGGATGACGACGCGCATCGACACGCTCCCGGTGATCGGCGAGGAGCACGTCGTCGTGGGAGCGAGTCGTGGCAGCGAGGGTCGCAAGACCTTCACCTCGGCCACGCTCTACGACACGGACGGCCGGGTGGTGGCGAGCGCGGAGCACATCTGGATCGCGGTCGACCCTGCGGCCTTCGGCGGGGTCACCCCGTGAGCGCGGGCTGGTGGCGCGACGCCGTCATCTACCAGGTCTACGTCCGTTCCTTCGCCGACGCGGACGGGGACGGCATCGGCGACCTGGCCGGCATCACCGAGCGGCTGCCCTACCTCCGCGACCTCGGCGTGGACGCGCTCTGGATCACGCCGTTCTACACGTCCCCGCAGCACGACCACGGCTACGACGTCGCGGACTACTGCGACATCGATCCGCTCTTCGGCAACCTCGCGGACGCCGACGCGCTGATCGCCCGCGCGCACGAGCTCGACCTGCGGGTGATCGTCGACCTCGTGCCCAACCACTCCTCCCACGAGCACGAGTGGTTCCAGGACGCGCGGGCCGCCGCCCCGGGCTCACCCGAGCGGGCGCGCTACGTGTTCCGCACCGGGCTCGATGACGGCGCCGCCCCGCCCAACAACTGGGCATCGGTCTTCGGCGGGCCCGCCTGGACGCGGATCGGCGACACCGACCAGTGGTACCTCCACCTCTTCGACACCACCCAGCCCGACTTCGACTGGCGCAACCCCGAGGTCGGCGACCTCTTCGAGGGCGTGCTTCGCTTCTGGCTCGACCGCGGCGTCGACGGGTTCCGCGTCGACGTCGCCCACGGCCTCTACAAGGAGGAGTCGCTGCGCGACCAGGTGCTGCCCGAGGGTGCGAGCGCCACGTCGGGCCAGGTCAACACCGACCACTCCATGGTCAGCCGCGAGCTCAACGACGAGCCGATGTGGGACCAGCCCGAGGTCCACGACGTCTACCGCCGCTGGGCCAGGGTCCTCGACGAGTACGGCCCCGACCGGATGGCCGTCGCGGAGGCCTGGACGCAGACGCCGGCGTCGATGGCAGCATTCGTCCGCCCCGACGAGCTCGACCAGGCGTTCAACTTCGCCTGGCTGCTCGCCGACTGGTCGGCCGAGGCGTTCGCCGAGGTGATCACCGGGACCCTGGCGGCCGTCGAGCCGGTCGGATCGGCCCCCACCTGGGTGCTGTCCAACCACGACGTCGTCCGCCACACCACGCGCTACGGCGGCGGCAGCGTCGGGCTGGCCCGCGCCCGCGCCGCCACGCTGACCATGCTCGCGCTGCCCGGCGCCTCCTACCTCTACCAGGGCGAGGAGCTCGGTCTCGAGCAGGTCGACGTGCCGCCCGCGGCCCGGCAGGACCCGGCGTGGTTCCGGACCGGCGAGGAGGGCCGCGACGGCTGCCGCGTGCCGATGCCGTGGGGCGGCACCGAGCCGCCCTTCGACTTCGGACCCGGCGCGTCCCAGCCCTGGCTCCCCCAGCCACTGGACTGGGCCTCGCTCACTGCGGAGGCGCAATCGGGACAGCCCGGCTCGACGCTGGAGTTCTACCGTACGGCGCTGGCGGCTCGCCGAGACGTGCTCGCCGGCGCCGGCGCGAGCGTCGAGATCCTCACCGGCCTCGGCCGCGACGTGCTCGCGTTCACGCGTGGCGACGTGACCGTGGTGCTCAACTGCGGCAAGCGGGCAGTGCCGTTGCCGGCCGGTGAGGTCCTGATCGCGAGCGGACCGGTCACGGACGAGCTGCCCGCGAACACGGCGGTCTGGCTGCGCTGACGCGTCAGAAGTCGTCGAGGCTGGTGTTGTAGCGGCCGAGGGTCGCCACGAAGGCCTTGAGCTCGTCGTCGGACCAGTCGCCGAGCCGGCGGCCCAGCGCCTCCCGGCGCTCGGTCGTCAGGTCGGCCATCCGCGCGCGTCCCTCGTCGCTCGGCGCGACGACCCAGGCGCGCCCGTCCAGGGGATCGCGTTCCTTGGTCGCCAGCCCGAAATCGACGAGCGTCTGGACGTGTCGGCTGACCGCGCCCTTGTCGAGGTGGAACGCCTCGACGACGGCCGACGCGCGCACGGTCCCGCTCTCGATCATGTAGGCCAGGATCAGGTAGCCGGCCGGGCTCAGGTCCGGGTGGATGATGCGGGCGCGTTCGCCGACGACCCGCCTGATGCGGCGAACCAGCCTCGACAGCTCGAGCTCGAGGTCGAGGATCGTGCGCTCGCGGCTCTCCTGGCTCACCGCTGCGCCGTGACTTCGGGCGCCGCAGCCGCGATCTCGTCGTCGCGGAGCACGGTGGTGCGCATCGGCTTCTCCTCGATGAAGAGCAACAGCAGCAGGGAGAGCACGGCGAACGGCAGCGCGATCAGGAACAGGTGACCGGTCGCCTCGCCGAAGGCGTGCTCGAAGACCTGTCGCACGGGCGGCGACAGCGTGTCCAGGTCGGGGATGCCACGCGAGTTCGAACCGAGGTCGGACAACGAGGAGGCGGGGATCGTCCCCGCCTTCACGAGCGCGGTCAGACCCGTGCTGACGTGGTCGGAGACCTGGTGGCCAAGAGCAGCACCCAGGGCCGAGACGCCGATCGAGCCGCCCATCGAGCGGAAGAACGCGACGACGCTGGACCCGGAGCCGAGGTCTGCGGCAGCAACGCTGTTCTGCACCGCGAGGACGGTGTTCTGCATCGTCGCTCCGAGGCCGAGCCCGAGGATCGCCATGAACACGCCGACGACCACGAGGTGAGTGGTGTCGTCGATGGTCGAGAGCAGGGCCAGGCCGATGATCACGAAGACCATGCCGCCGATCAGGAACTTCTTCCACTTGCCCGTCGCGGTGATGATCCGGCCGCTGACGATGCTCGAGACGAGCAGGCCGCCGACCATGCAGATCGACATCAGGCCGGCCGTGGTCGGCGACATGCCGCGGGCGAGCTGGAAGTACTGCGAGAGGTAGACCGTCGCCCCGAACATGGCCACGCCGATCAGCACCGAGGCTCCGGTCGCGAGCGCCGTCGTCCGGTCCCTGAACAGCCGCAGCGGGATGATCGGGTCCTTGGCGACGTACGCCTCGACGGCGATGGCGCTGATGATCACGACCAGGCCGGCGATGACGAGGGCGATGCTGGTGGTGGAGCCCCAGGCGAACTGGCTGCCGGCCAGTGACACCCAGACCAGGAGCAGCGAGACACCGCCCATCAGTAGCGTGGCACCGAGGTAGTCGATGTGGACCTCGCGCTTGATCACCGGCAGGTGCAAGGTCTTCTGGAGCACGACGAAGGCGAGCAGCGCGACCGGGAGGCCGGCGAAGAAGCACCAGCGCCAGCCGACGGTGTCGACGAGCAGGCCACCGACGAGCGGGCCACTGACAGTTGCGAGGGCGAAGGTGGCGCCGATGTAGCCGCTGTAGCGGCCGCGCTCGCGCGGGGAGACCATGGTGGCGATGACGACCTGGACCAGCGCGGTCAGGCCGCCGACGCCGAGACCCTGGATGGCGCGGGCGCCGATCAGCACCTCCATCGACGGCGCGAGGCCGGCGATCACGGAGCCGATCGAGAAGATGATGAGCGCACTCTGGACGAGCAGCTTCTTGGAGAACTGGTCGGCGAGCTTGCCCCAGATCGGCGTGGTCGCCGTCATGGTCAGCAGCGTCGCCACGACCACCCACGTGTAGCCGGTCTGGCTGCCCTCGAGGTCGGTCACGATCGCCGGCAGGGCGTTGGACACGATGGTGCTCGAGAGCATCGCGACGAACATCGCGAGCAGGAGGCCGCTGAGGGCCTCCATGACCTCGCGGTGGGTCATCTGACCTGACTGCTCGGCGCTGGCTGGTGCTGCGGGTGCTGAGGGGGACGACACAGAAGCTCGATTCATGCTGGTCATAAGGTTGTTAATGACAACTATATTCCTCGGCGGTCGATCTGTCCCGTCCTCGGCGCGGTGGGCTGCGTCACGCGCCGGAAATGCAGCGACCCGCAGGCTGTCTGCTCCTGGTGGAGCCCCGGGGGATGATGTCCGGGAGCCTGCGGGTCGGGTGACTGCTTCGTATTCGCCGGCAGTACGTCGGCGATGGTGGCCATCTGGCCGGTTGCTGCCTAGCGGGCAGCCACCTCACTCATCCGAAAAGACTTCATTATTCGGACCACCTCCTTCCTGTGTGCTGCAACCGTACGCCGCGGCGTACGCCTGCTCAACGCATTTGTTCGCCCTCTTTTGTACGGCGACTACGCGGCCGCGGCGGCGAACTGCGAGCGGTAGAGACGGGCGTAGGCACCGTCCGCCGCGAGCAGCGAGTCGTGGTTGCCCTGCTCGACGATCGCGCCGTCCTCCATCACCAGGATCAGGTCGGCGTCGCGGATCGTGGAGAGCCGGTGCGCGATCACGAACGAGGTCCGGTCGGTGCGCAGGGCCGCCATCGCCTGCTGGAGCAGCAGCTCGGTGCGGGTGTCGACCGACGACGTGGCCTCGTCCAGGATCAGCAGGTCGGGCGCGGCCAGGAAGGCCCGGGCGATCGTGATGAGCTGGCGTTCGCCCGCCGACAGGTTGGCGCCCTCCTCGTCGATCACCGTGTCGTAGCCGTCGGGCAAAGAGTGCACGAAGCGGTCCACGAACGTCGCCTGCGCGGCCCGCAGGATCTCGTCGTCGGAGGCGTCCGGTCGGCCGTAGGCGATGTTGTCGCGGATCGTGCCGGCGAACAGCCAGGTGTCCTGGAGCACCATGCCGATCTGCGAGCGCAGCGCCGAGCGCGGCATCGAAGCGATGTCGACGCCGTCGAGGGTGATCCGGCCGCCGTCGAGTTCGTAGAACCGCTCGACCAGATTGACCAGGGTCGTCTTGCCGGCACCGGTCGGGCCGACGATGGCGACGGTCTGGCCGGGGTGCGCGACGAGCGAGAGGCTCTCGATGAGCGGCCGGTCGGCGACGTACGAGAAGGACACCTCCTCGAACCGCACCTCGCCGTGACGCTGCTCCACCGGAGCCGGCGAGCCCGTCTCCTCGGGCGACTGCTCCGCGGCGTCGAGCAGCTCGAAGACCCGCTCGGCGGACGCGACGCCCGATTGCATCAGGTTCATCATCGAGGCGACCTGGGTCAGCGGCTGGGTGAACTGGCGGGAGTACTGGATGAAGGCCTGCACGTCACCGAGCGACATCGTCCCGCTGGCGACCCGGAGGCCACCGAGGACCGCGATCACGACGTAGTTGAGGTTGCCGACCAGCATCATGATCGGCATGATCAGCCCGCTCACGAACTGGGCGCTGAACGAGGCCTTCCACAGCTCATCGTTCTCCTCGGCGAAGACGCGCTCGGCCTCGCCCTGGCGGCCGTAGACCTTGACCAGCGCGTGGCCGGAGAAGGTCTCCTCGATGTGCGCGTTGAGCCGTCCCGTCCGCCGCCACTGCGCCACGAACATGCCCTGCGAGCGCTTCATCACCTGACCGGTGACGACCATCGAGACCGGCACGGTGATCAGCGCGACGAGCGCCAGCAGCGGCGAGATCCAGAGCATCATCGACAGCACCGCGAAGACGGTCAGGATCGAGGTGAGCAGCTGGCTGAGCGTCTGCTGCAGGGTCTGGCTGACGTTGTCGATGTCGTTGGTGACGCGGCTGAGCAGCTCGCCGCGCGGCTGGCGGTCGAAGTAGCTCAGCGGCAAGGCGTTGACCTTCTGCTCGACCTCGTCGCGCATCTGGCGAACGGTCCCCTGCACGACGTCGTTGAGGATGTAGCCCGCGATCCAGGCGATCACCGACGCGCCGACGTACAGCGCGAGCACGCCCAGCAGGACCTGGCCGACCGCGTCGAAGTCGATGCCCTGCCCGGGCACGATGTCCATGCCGGTGACCATGTCGGCGACCTTGTCGTTGCCCTGGGCGCGGAGCCCCTCGATGGCCTGTTCCTTGGTCAGGCCGGCCGGCAGGTCGCCACCGATCAGGCCGTTGAAGATCAGGTCGGTCGCACGCCCGAGCACGCGCGGTCCGACCGCGGTGGCGAGCACGCTGACGACGGTGAGCGCGATGACCGCGATCGTCTTGATGCGGTACGGCGCCATGCGCGCCATCAGTCGCTTGATGGACGGTCCGAAGGTGTTGGCCTTGCCGCCGACCATGCCGCCACCCATCGGGCCGCGACCCGGGCCGGGGCCGGCGACGATGCGCTCGGAGGTCCAGGACAAGGTCCACCGACTGCCCCTCGGCTACTTCGACAAGCAGCCGCGC
>JBDSPC010000053.1:0-10632 GCA_039914485.1 Nocardioides sp. | reverse complement strand
TTCCGCAGGCGTGACCACGGGAGGGGGCCGACGCCGCGCTGCGGTGTCGGTCCCCGATCTCGTCTCCCGGGCGCGCGCCGGGGACGCCCGCGCTGTGGCGCGGCTGATCTCCTTCGTCGAGGACGAGTCACCGGTGCTGCGCGAGGTGATGGCCGAGCTGTCGCCGTACGCGGGGAGGGCTCAGGTCGTCGGCATCACCGGCTCTCCTGGCGTGGGCAAGTCGACGTCGACCAACGCCCTGGTCACCGAGCTCCGCAAGGCCGGCAAGCGCGTGGGCGTGCTGGCTGTCGACCCGTCCTCCCCGTTCTCCGGCGGTGCCCTGCTCGGCGACCGCGTGCGCATGCAGGAGCACGCGCTCGACCCGGACGTCTACATCCGCTCGATGGCCTCGCGCGGCCACCTCGGCGGGCTGGCCTGGACGACCCCGCAGGCCCTGCGCGTGCTCGACGCGGCCGGCTTCGACGTGATCCTGGTCGAGACGGTGGGGGTGGGGCAGAGCGAGGTGGAGATCGCGGCACTGGCTGACACGACCCTGGTGCTGCTCGCGCCCGGGATGGGTGACGGTATCCAGGCCGCCAAGGCCGGGATCCTGGAGATCGGCGACCTCTATGTCGTCAACAAGGCCGACCGGGACGGCGCCGACCAGGTGCGACGCGACCTGCGGTCGATGCTCGCGCTGGCCCAGCGTCGCGAGGGTGCGTGGAAGCCGTCGATCGTGGCGACGGTGGCCGCCAAGGGTGAGGGGCTGGACGAGGTGGCCGCCGAGATCGAGCGGCACTTCGCGTGGCTCACCGAGACTGGTGAGCTCGCGCTGCGGCGTACGCGCCGAGCCCGCGACGAGATCGAGGCGATCGCCGTGACGGCACTGCGCGCCAGATGGGGTGACGTGCACGGCCGCTCCGAGCTCGACGACCTCGCCGCGGCCGTGGTCGCGGGGGAGTCCGATCCCTACGCCGCGGCCGACACGCTCCTCGACCAGCTGTAGTCAATTCTGGGTCAAAGGCTGAAATGCTCGACGCCCGAGCGGGATGGGACCTAGCGTCGCAGGGCATGAGGACCCTCCGCGTCGCGGCAGCCCTGTGCGCAGGCGGAATCGCGCTCTCGCTGGCCCCAGCAGCAGCCTCGACGGACGGCGCCGGCTCGCCCGAGCGACGAGCCCTGCGAGGCGGCGCGCTGACGACCTCACCCGCCACCTACGTCGGCGGTCAGGCGATCGCCTTCACCGGAAACCTGGGCAAGCCGGGGGTCCGGAAGATCAGTCTTCAGCTGCACATGAACCGGCCGGGCGACACCTGGTTCCCGGTGCGCGGCTTCTCCGGCACGACCGGGGCGGATGGTGCCTTCGCCTTCGCCTTCCAGGCGCCCGCCATGTTCGGGATCCGCTACCGCGTCGTCAGCGGCGACCTCGCCACGGCGCCGGTGTCGTTCAACGCCAAGGCCCAGGACCTGACGATGTGGGTCGCGGGGGAGCAGCCGGAGAGTGAATACGAGCCCGGGCAACCGGTGGCGGGCCAGCCGTTCACGATCGCGGTCGACACGACGCCGTCGCTGTTCCGGCGCCCGGAGACCATCGGGCTCCCGGTCTTCGCCGGGCGTGGGCTCACCCTCCAGAAGCGCATCGACGGGGACACCTGGGAGTCGCTGGGCAGGTCCAGTGTCGGGCCCGACGGGATGGGCTACTTCCCGGGCGTGAGTGCGCCGACGGGCACGGTCGTCTACCGCGTCGTGGCCGACGACGTCAGCACCGGTGCCAACCGCATCGGCTGGATGCAGACGTTTCCGACGTACGTCACGGTGCTCGACCAGCCACCGGTCCCGCCGCCCACCGAGCCACCGACCGAGACCGCGTCCCCGGCTCCACGCGTGACAGCGGCGGGGAGTGCCGTCGCCCGACGCGAGGCGGGCGAGGCGTCGGGCACCGCCGCCGGCAAGTACGGCTGGTACCCGACGCTCTGGGACTACTCGTGGGAGGCGGGTCAGTCGCTCACCGCCCCGCCCGACGTCGGCTCGGTGCGCACCGGGTCGTGGCTGGACTACGCCGATGGCGCCGGCCGGGTCAGTCGGCAGAACGGGGGCCTCTACCTCGACAGCCAACGCAACAACGGCGGGGGAGCCGGCGACTTCGGCACCACCCGGGCCACGTTGACGAACAGTGCCCGGGCCTACGGCCGGTGGGAGGCCCGGTTGCGGTTGAAGAGCGCCGAGGCGGACGACGCGGACTTCAAGGTGCTCGTCGAACTGGTGCCCGACCGGGCCCAGGACTACGCGTGCGGTCGACGCAACATCACGCTCGCCGAGGTGGCGGCGCACTCCACCACTCTGACCTTCGGCGCCAGGGCCGACACCGCCCAGTGGTCGGCCACCCGACGCATCCCCAGCCTGATCGCGACCGCTCCGGCGGTGGCGGTCGAGGTCGCCAAGGGCCACATCACGTGGTTCTGGGACGGCAAGCCGATCGGCACCGTGGTGAGCAAGGCCGCCGTGTCGGACGTGCCGATGACGTTGCGGTTCAGCCTGGTCGGGGACCAGACCACCGAGCGCAACCAGACCGGGATCATCTCGGACTGGCAGCGCGGCTACGCCCTGAGCCGCGGCAAGCAGGTCATCGCCGGACCTCGTCTGGCGAAGGGTGCGCTGACCTCCTGCGAGTCCTGAGGCCGCGCGCCTCCCCTGCCGGCGGGCCGGTTGCTGCTAGACAAGGTGTCGTCCTGTGCACTGCTGTCTCGAGGAGTCCTCCCGATGAACGTGAAGAAGATCGCGATCCTGTTGGTCGTGGTGTTCCTCGGCTTCTGGATGTTCACCGACCCCAACGGCCTGGCCGAGGCGGCCAAGTCCGGCGCCGACCAGGGCTGGGTGCTGACGCAGCAGCTCTTCACCGCGATCATCGACTTCGTCGGCGCCCTGACGTGAGTCGAGGGTGCTGACGTGAGGGGCGTCTTCGACCCCAACATCCGCCGGCACCTCCTCCGCGAGGAGGGCGAGGTGATCGTCGACGAGGTCCGCCACCACGGCATCGTCTACGTCCGGCCGATCGCCGAGGTGCTGCTCGCCCTGGCGCTGGTGATCGCGGTGCCGTTCGTCGACATGGACCTCGCGTGGTTCCCCTTCGCGCTGGCCTTCGTGGTCCTGGCGCACGCCGCCTGGCGCGCGCTGACCGAGCACATGGACCGCTTCGTGATCACGAACATGCGCGTCTTCCGCGTGCACGGCGTGCTCTCCCAACAGCTCGCCACCATGCCGCTCTCGCGGATCCTCGACATCACGGTCAAGAAGCCGTTGTACGGGCGGATCCTCGGCTTCGGGCACTTCGTCTTCGAGTCCGCCGCCCAGGAGCAGGGCCTGCGCGACATCCGCTTCGTCGGTCGCCCCGACGACCGTGACCTCGCCATCCAGCGGGTCGTCCAGCGCTCGGGCCTGCGCGGTCCGCGCGTGACCAACTGAGGCTGCGATGGACGAGCGCCTCGTCGAGATGGTGCTGAGGGCGGTCGACCTCATCCCGCGCGGTCGCGTTGCGGCGTACGGCGATCTCGGCCGCATCGTCGGCATCGGGCCGCGGCAGGTGGGTGCCGTGATGAGCCGGTACGGCGACGGGGTGACCTGGTGGCGGGTGACCAACGCGTCGGGCGGGTTCGCGCCCGACCTGCTCGAGCGGGCGCGGCCGCACTGGCTGGACGAGGGGATCCTGATCAGGCCCAGTGGCGGCGGCTGCCGGATCGCCGAGCACCGGGTAGACCTCGACTGGCTGGCCGACGCGTGGCGGGCGGCCGTGGCAGAGCTTGAGCCGACGGAGGAGTGAGGCAGCCCACACCACAGGAATATGCACCGCTGTGCAAAGTTGCCCTACAGTGCAGGTATGAGTCTTGACCTGTCCGTCTGCGGCCTGCGTGCCGTCAAGAAGGAGCGCACCCGCGAGGCGTTGAGCCAGGCGGCCGTCGCGATCGTCGCCGCCGAGGGCATCGACGCCCTGACCGCCGACCGGATCGCCGCCGAGGCGGGTGTCTCGCGCCGGACACTGTTCAACTACTTCCCCCACGTCGAGGACGTGCTGACGGCCTCCATCGAGCAGATCACCCGCGACACCGTGGCTGCCTTCCTGGCCCGGCCGCCGCACGAGCCGCTGCGCGAGTCGGTCGTCGCGGTGCTGGCCGGACTGCTCGACGACCCAGTCTTCGCCCAGGTCTTCGTGCTCGAGCGTGCGGCCGAGGCCTCGCCGGCCACGCGTCGCTTCCTGCGTGAGTTCTCCGACTCCCAGGTCGACGCCCTCGAGGCCGGCCTGCGGGAACGGATCGGCGCCGACGCCGACGCGGTCTACGTCGCCGCCCTGGCCGCCTCGGCCTGCGCCATTCTCACCCGGATGACGCGCCTCGTCGTGGCCGAGACGCCCGACGCCGACGCCAACGACGCGGCGGTCATCCGCCGCCACCACGACTCGATCCGTCGATCGTTCGACCTCCTCTTCACCGGTTTCGACGAGGCCGGTGCCGTCTCCAACTCCACTCGGGAGAACTGACATGGCTTCCTTCCTCCACCGCCTCGGCATGGGCGCCGCTCGCCGGCCCGTCGCCGTCCTCATCGCCTGGATCCTGGTGCTCGGCAGCGTGGCCGCCGCGATGGTGTCCTTCCAGCGCCCCCTCACCAATGAGTTCGAGCTGCCGAACAGCGAGTTCGCGGCGGTGCTCGACGACCTCGGCGAGCAGATCCCCGAGATCGCGGGCGGCACCGGCACCGTCGTGCTGCACAGCGAGGACGGGTTCACGCCCGCCCAGCGCAAGGCCATCGACGCCACCACGGCCGAGTGGCGCACGCTGCCGCACGTCACGGGCATCGTCGACCCGATCGATACCCAGCAGCAGCTGGACCGGAGCGCCGACGACCTCGCCGCGGGGGAGCAGAAGCTGCTCGACGGCACCGCGAAGTACGACAAGGGCGCGCGCCAGCTCGCCCAGCTCCGCTGGCTGATCGGCGAGGGCGAGCGTGACATCGCGCGCCTGCAGCGCACCGACCCGGACAACGCGACCCTGCCCTACCGCATCAGCGGACAGGCCGAGCTCGACCAGATGCTCGCCGACGGCGAGCGCAAGCTCGACCGGGCGCGCACCCAGCTCGACGACGGTCAGCAGCAGTACACCGACGGCGCCACGCTGCGCGGCCTCGGTGACGGCATCCGGCTCGTGAGCTCGGACGGCACCACCGCCCTCCTGCAGATCCGCTTCGACGAGAGCATGCAGGAGATCTCGCCCGACGACCTCGCGCTCGTGCCCGAGACCGGCGAGCAGCTGGCCGACGCGGGCGTGGATGTCGACTACGGCCAGGAGCTCGTCTTCGTCACCGAGGTTGGCGGCATCGGCGAGGCCATCGGTGTCGCGGTCGCGGCCGTGGTGCTGCTGGTGATGCTCGGATCCTTCGTGATGGCCGGCCTCCCGCTGGCGATCGCCTTCGCCGGCGTCGGCGTCAGCCTGATGGGCGCCATGGGGCTGACCCACTGGCTCGACATCCAGCAGATGGCCCCGGTCCTCGGTGCGATGCTCGGCCTCGCGGTCGGCATCGACTACGCCCTCTTCATCGTCAACCGGCACCGCCGCCAGCTGGCCGATGTCGTCCGCGACGGCGCGGAGGTGACGCGCGAGGAGATCCGGCACAGCATCGCGCTCGCGACCGGCACGGCTGGTACGGCGGTCGTGGTCGCGGGAACGACCGTGATCATCGCCCTGGCTGCGCTGCTGGTGTCCGGCATCCCGACGCTGATCCAGATGGGCCTGCTCGCCGCTGCGACGGTCACCGTCACCGTGCTCGTGGCCCTCACCCTCACGCCTGCGCTGCTCTCGCTGGCCGGGCGCCGCGCCGTACCCCGCAAGGCGAAGGCGTCCACGACGCCGCACCAGGACGGCTGGCCCGAGAAGTGGGTGGACGCGGTCACGCGTCGTGCCCCGGCTGCGATCGTCGCCGTCGTCATCGTGATGGGCGCGCTCGCCGTGCCCGCGCTCTCGCTGCGACTGGGCCTGCCCGACGGTGGCTCGGAGAGTGTCGACTCCACCGCCTTCCGCGCCTACGACCGGGTCTCCGACGCGTTCGGCACCGGCGCCAACGGTCCGATCCTGGTGTCGGCCAGCGTGGACTCGCCGATCGCCCGCGACGACCTGGTCGGCGAGCAGGCCCGCATCGGTGAGGAGATCGCGTCCGTCGAGGGCGTGCGTGACGTGCTCCCGATCGGCGTCAGCGAGGACCGCCGTACCGTCGCGTTCCAGGTCGTCTCGGAAGAGGGGCCGTCGGCGGAGACGACCGTCAACCTCGTCGACGAGCTGCGCGGCCCGGTCACCTCGGAGCTGGCCTCTGACGGCGTCGAGCTGGGCGTGACGGGCCAGGCCGTCGCCAACATCGAGGTGTCGGAGCGACTGGCGGGCGCGCTGCCGCTCTACATCGCGCTCGTCATCGGGCTGTCGCTGGTGCTGCTGACGATCGTCTTCCGCTCGGTGCTGGTGCCGATCCTCGCGACCGCGGGCTTCCTGCTCTCGGTCGGGGCCAGCTTCGGCGTCGTCGTCGCGGTCTACCAGTGGGGCTGGCTCGGCGGCGTCTTCGACGTGCACAACCCGGGCGCCGTCATGAGCTTCATGCCGACGCTGCTGATCGGCATCCTCTTCGGGCTGGCGATGGACTACCAGATGTTCCTGGTCTCCGGGATGCGCGAGTCCTACGTGCACGGCCAGACCGCGCGCCAGTCGGTGCGCAGCGGATTCGCGTCCGGTGCCCGCGTCGTGGCCGCGGCCGCGCTGATCATGGTGGCGGTGTTCTCCGGCTTCGTCTTCTCCCACATGACGATGGCCCGCCCGATCGGGCTCGGGCTCGCGGTCGGCGTCCTGCTGGACGCGTTCCTGATCCGAATGACGCTCACGCCCGCGGTGATGTCGCTGCTCGGCGACAAGATCTGGTGGATGCCCGTGTGGCTCGACCGGTTGCTGCCGCACCTCGATGTCGAGGGCTCGGCGCTGGTCGACAAGCAGCGCCCGCCGCGTCACTCGACCGCACGCGAGGACGTGCTCGTCTAGCCATGTTCTAGCCTGCCGGTGTGGTCACCTCCGACGACGTACGCCGCGTGCTGGCACCGCTGCCACGCAGCTACGAGGTCGAGGTGCGCGGGCGCTGGAAGTTCCGCGTGGGCCAGATCGTGTACGTCGCGTTCTCGGCCGACGAGCAGGAGATGGGCTTCGGCTACCCGAAGGCCGCGCGGGACGGACTGATCGCGTCGGACCCGGGGACGTTCTTCCTGCCGCCGACCTCCGACCTGCGCTTCCAGTGGGTGTGCTCCCGGCTGGGCTCGCTGGGCCTCGATGAGATGTGCGAGCTGGTGCTCGACGCCTGGCGGATGTGTACGCCCAAGATGCTGCACGAGCTGCCGGAGCTCCCGTCGCCAGCGATGGAGGCCTGGGCTGCTCTCGATCGCTCCGACTGGGCCGCTCTCGGGCCGATGCTGCATCCACACCTGCACTGGCTGGACCGGTCGGTCGTGCTGCGCGGTCGGCTCAACGTGCTGTCGCACCTGCGGGCCGTGCCGACGCCGCGACCTCCGACGTCGGTGGAGATCCGGGACGGGCAGGTCTACCGCTGGAGCCGCTGAGCGTGGATCGGGTCCTGCAGCTCCTGGTGGTGCGTGCGCACGGCCGCGAAGGTCCAGAGCTTGTTGATCACGAAGGACAGCGGCGTGACCACCGCGATGACGAGAAGCTGGGCCCAGTACAGGCGGGTCCGGAAGCCGGTCGAGTCGTCGAGGATGTCGGTCGGCAGGCTGAGCAGCGAGTGCGGGTGCAGCAGGCTGGTCAGCAGCGCCAGGCCGATCGCCTGCCCGGCGAGGCCCACGGCCAGGAACGGGAGGTACTCCTTCGCCCAGCGCGTGTGGCCCGCACTGCGGAAGGTCCAGCTGCGGTTGAGCTGGAAGTTCCAGAGGTTGGCGACGAAGAAGGCGATCGTCGAGTAGACGTGGTACCAGCGCAGGTTGAACTCGCCGATCGGGAGCCCGAAGACCGCCTCGTCGAAGCCCGGGCCGAGCCGCTTCACCAGGATCAGCGTGATCAGGTTGACCAGGACGCCCGAGGCCCCCACGACGCCGAAGCGGACCAGCAGCACGACGTTGTGTCGGTGTCGGTCGATGAGGGCTGCGGCGTGCACGCGGCGAGGCTACCGGCGACCGGCACACGGGGTGCATTCGCCGCGGCTGGGGGCGACACGGAACAATGGGGGTATGACGCAGCAGCCGTTCTCCCGTCCAGGTGCCATTGACCTCTCGGCACTCAAGCGCCCCGCCGGACCCACGCCCCCGCCCGCTGGTGGCGGCGCTGTTCCCTCCGGCGCCGGCCACTCGGCGTACAGCCTCGACATCATCGAGGAGAACTTCCAGCAGGTCATCGAGTCCTCGATGACCGCGCCGGTGCTGCTCGTCTTCTTCTCGCGCACGCAGATGCCGGAGAGCGGTCACCTGGCCGACGACATGGCCGCGGTGTCGGGCGAGTTCGACGGTCGCTACCTGGTGGGGCTCGTCGACATCGACGTCGTGCCGCAGATCGCCCAGGCCATGCAGATCCAGTCGATCCCGCTCGTCGTCGCCGTGGTCGACGGCCGGCCGATGCCGCTCTTCCAGGACGTCGTGCCGATCGACGAGCTGCGGACAGCGCTGACCCAGGTCGGTCAGCAGCTCACTACGCAGGGCATCACCGGGCGGCACCAGCCGCGCGGTGTCGCACCGGTCGAGGGCGAGGAGGAGCAGATCGATCCGCGGTACGCCGCAGCGCAGGACGCGCTGGGGGAGGGCGACATCGACCTCGCGGTGGCCGAGTACCAGAAGCTCGTCGACGCCAACCCGGCCGACAGTGAGGCCGTTGCTGGCCTCGCGATGGCCAAGGTGCTCCAGCGCACCCAGGGCGCCGACCTCAACACCGCGCGCGCGGCCGCCGCGGCAGCTCCCGACGACGTGGACGCGCAGACCCTCGTCGCCGACCTCGACCTGCTGGGCGGACACGTGGAGGACGCGTTCATCCGACTCGTCAACCTCGTCGCGCGGACCTCGGACGCCGATCGTACCCAGGCCCGCGACCACCTGCTCGGGCTCTTCGCCGCCGTCGGCAACGACGACGAGCGGGTGCTGGCCGGGCGGCGGAACCTCGCGTCAGCGCTGTTCTGAGAGCAGTGCCCCGGCAGACGGTCAAGCTCTTGCTGGTGGATGAGCAGGACCGCGTCCTTCTCATCCAGGCGAAGGATCCACGCACCGGACGGGAGCTGTGGCACCCCGTCGGTGGTGGCATCGAGGCCGGGGAATCCCTGCAGCAGGCGGCCGAGCGCGAGGCTCACGAGGAGACCGGGCTGGAGGTGCTTCCCGCTGGATCTCCTGTGTGGACGCGAGACGACACCTACCGCTTCGATGGGCGAGTGTGGGAGGTCCACGAGGACTGGCTGCTGCACTCGGTTCCGCACTTCGAGCCGTTGCCAGCGGCATTGAGTGACGTCGAGGCCCGAAGCGTCCTGGGTTTCCGCTGGTGGAGCGCAGCCGAGTTGATGAGGACTTCCGACACCGTGTTTCCGGCGGGGCTGGGAGCCCTTTTCGCAGACTTGTTGCGGGACGGGCCACCCGAGGTCCCGGTCGACATCACGAGTCGTTCGCTGACAGCGAACGACTTGAGTCTGTGACTTCTGAGCCTTCCATCGTTCTTCGAACAGGCGTACGCTTGCTGCAGCACAGTGGTCATCGTCGCGGACTTCGGTCTTCCCACAACCCGCTTGCAGCACCCGGTCCCAGGGCCGGGAGGAACGCATGGCAATTCGCCGGTGCGCCGCTGACGAGGGGAGCTGCCGATGACCGATCTCGACGACTGGCGTGTGCCCGGCGCCCCGGTCGCGCCGTCCCCGGTGCTGTCTGAGGCGATCAACCAGGCCTCGGCGGGTCTGGATGCGCTGCTCGCGGTGGCGCCCTCCTCCCTGGGTGACGAGGACGTGGCCAGACTGGTCGACTTCGCGACCACCTGTGTCGACAGGTCCACCGGTGCCGTCGCAGCCGCCATCGGCGAGGCCGACCACCGTCGCCTCGGCGATCAGATCGGTGCCCGGCACACCGGGCAGTGGTGGGCCCGACGATCGCGGTTGACCCGGCCCGAGGCCAACCGGTTGACCTGGCTGGGTCGGCGACTGTCCGAGGAGCTCTACGTGCCCGTGCACACAGCACTGGGCGGCGGCGAGGTGCATGTCGATCAGGCGTGGGTGATCGTCAAGGCCGTCGATGCCATCCCTGCCGAGCGCCAGGACGTGAAGCCGCGGGCGGTGGCGCACCTGCTTGGCCTGGCCCAGGATCACGACGCGAAGCAGCTCAAGATCCTGGGCCGCCGGATCCTCGATGCCGTCGCTCCTGAGGTCGGGTAGGCCGCCGAGGCGAAGGCTCTCGCCGACGAGGAAGCCGCCGCTGCCCGCAAGGTCACCTTGACGTTGCGTGACCTGCCCGACGGCAGCACCACCGGCAAGTTCACCGTGCCGACCGGCCGGTGCCGGGGAGATGCTGCGCAAGCAGCTGATGGCGATCGCCGCGCCGAAGCACCAGGCCACCAAGGACGGCGAGACGCCCGATCGCGATGAACGGCCGTTGTATGTCCGTCTCGG
>JBDSPC010000022.1:0-4911 GCA_039914485.1 Nocardioides sp. | reverse complement strand
TACAACGCCCACCCCGAACGCTTCCGCAGGCCACCCTCGACGCCCGCACCCGCCGGCATCGTCGGGATCAACCTCCCAGAGGAACGCAAGCAGGCCGAACGACTCCAGACAGCTTGACAACGCGCGGCTCGCCACTTCTTGGTGCGACTTTGTGACCGGTCGGGTCAGCGCAGGCCGGTGTCGCGCTCGAGCGCGAGGTTGATCAGCCGGTCGACGAGCTCGGGGTAGCTCACGCCCGACTCGGCCCACATCTGCGGGAACATCGACGTCGGCGTGAAGCCGGGCATCGTGTTCAGCTCGTTGATGATCAGCGAGTGGTCCGGCAGCACGAAGAAGTCGACGCGCGCCAGCCCTTCGCAGGAGAGCGCGTCGAACGCGCGCACGGCCAGTCGCCGCAACTCCTGCTCGACGTCGGGCGGCAGGTCGGCGGGCAGGTCGATCTCGGTGTCCTGGTCGGCGAGGTACTTCGCCTCGAAGTCGTAGAACTCGTGGTCGCCGCCGGTGCGCACCTCGGCCGGGCGGGACGTCTCGGGCTCACCGTCGCTGGTGGCGAGTACGCCGCACTCGACCTCGCGTCCGCCGACGACTGCTACCTCGACGAGCACCTTGGCGTCGTACTGCAGGGCGAGCTCGATGGCCTCGGCGATCTCGCCGCGATCGTGGATCTTGCTGATGCCGATGCTGGAACCGCCGCGGGCGGGCTTGGCGAAGGACGGGTAGTCGAGGGCCTCGATCCGCGTGATCGCGGAGACCTGGTCGGTCTCCCAGTCGCGGCGCGTGACCGTGATGCCGGGCGTGACCGGCAGGCCGGCCGACTCGAGCACGATCTTCATGTAGGCCTTGTCCATGCCGACGGCGGACGCGAGCACGCCGGAGCCGACGTAGCGGACGCCGGCCATCTCGAGCATGCCCTGCAGCGTGCCGTCCTCGCCCCAGGGGCCGTGCAACAGTGGGAAGACGACGTCGACCGAGCCGAGGGTCTGCGGCACCTGCGCAGCCCCGGTGACGACCAGGTCGGTCGAGCCGGCGGCACCCAGCAGGGCGACCATCGATCGGGTGGCGTCGACCTCGGGCAGCGTCGATCCGCTGATCGCGAGCCGGGTGGCGTCATCGGCTTCCAGCACCCAGCGACCGTCCGTCGCGATGCCGACCGGCACCACGTCGTACTTCTCCCGATCGATCGCGGCCAGCACGCTTCCGGCGGTGACACAGGAGATGCCGTGTTCGCTGGACCGGCCGCCGAAGACGACTGCGACGCGAGGCTTCCGGGGCTCGTTCATTGGCCCGACCCTATCGGCCTACGCTGATCGACATGGCCGACGACCCGCTCACCCCCGACTCCACGATGCGCCCCAGCACGATCGCCGTGACGGCCGGCCGACCGGCCCACGTTCCCGACGCGCCGCTCAACACACCGATCAGCATGGCCTCGACGTACGTCGCCGGCGGAGACCTCGAGTACGGCCGCTACGCCAACGCCAACTGGACGGCACTGGAGGACACGCTCGGTGCCCTCGAGGGCGGTCGCTGCCTCACGTTCGCCTCCGGCATGGCGGCCGTGACCACTGTGCTCGACCTCGTCGGGCACGGCGCCAAGGTCGTCGCGCCCCGGCACTCCTACAGCGGCACGGTCCTGGCGCTCGCCGACCTGGAGTCGCGCGGCCGGATCAAGGCCGAGCTCGTCGACATCACCGACACCGACGCCGTCGTCAAGGCCTGCGACGACGCGGCCCTGGTCTGGCTGGAGTCGCCGACCAACCCGGCCCTCGAGGTCTGCGACATCGAGACGATCACCGCCGCGGCCCACGAGGCCGAGGCCTACGTCGTCGTGGACAACACCTTCGCCACTCCCCTGCTGCAGACGCCGCTGGCGATGGGGGCCGACCTCGTCGTGCACTCCGCGACGAAGTACCTCGCCGGGCACAGCGATGTCCTGCTCGGTGCGATCTGCACGAAGGACGACGAGCTCTTCGGCGTGCTCAAGAACCGACGCGACCTGATGGGCGCGATCCCCGGACCGTTCGAGGCCTGGCTGGTCCTGCGCGGCATGCGCACCCTCCACCTCCGCGTCGAGCGGTCACAGGCCAATGCGCAGGAGCTGGTACGCCGCCTGCCGGACCACCCGGCGATCGGCGAGGTCCGCTACCCCGGCTTCGGCGGCATCGTCTCGATCGTGCTGGCGCAGGGTGCGATCGCCGCCGACCTGCTCACCCACAAGACGACGTTGTGGGTGCACGCGACCTCGCTCGGCGGCGTCGAGTCGACCTTCGAGCGCCGCCGCCGCTGGAAGGCCGAGGCCCCGACCATTCCCGAGGGACTCGTCCGGCTCTCCGTCGGCGTGGAGGACGTCGAGGACCTGTGGGACGACCTGCGCACCGCGCTCGACGGCTGCGTCGGGTAGCTACTCCGTCTCACTCTTCGTGTCGCGGGAGATGAAGCTGTCCATCATCTGCAGGGCCGTCTGCTTGCCGTCGACGACCGCGTCGACGGCCTGGGCGATCGGCGCGTCGATGCCCGTGCTCAGGGCCAGGGCCAGCAGCGACTTGCAGGACTTGGCCCCCTCGGCCACCTGGTTGGTCGAGGCGTAGATCTCTGCGGCCGTCATGCCCTTGCCGAGCTTCTCGCCGAACGTGCGGTTGCGCGAGAGCGGTGAGGAGCAGGTGGCGACGAGGTCGCCGAGACCGGCCAGGCCCATCAGGGTCAGCGGATTGGCGCCCTGCGCCATCGCCAGTCGGGCCGTCTCGGCGAGGCCACGCGTGATCAGCGACGCGGTGGTGTTGTCACCGAAGCCGAGCCCGACCGCCATACCGACGGCAAGACCCACGACGTTCTTGTAGGCGCCGCCGATCTCGCACCCGAGGACGTCGACCGAGGTGTACGGCCGGAAGGCGGCCGTGTGGAAGGCCTTCTGCAGATTCTTGGCGACGTCCTCATCGGCACAGGCGATGACGGAGGCTGCTGGTTCGCGGCGGGCGATCTCCTTGGCCAGGTTGGGTCCGCTCACCACGGCGATGCGCTCGGGGCCGGCACCGGTCACCTCGGCGATGACCTCGCTCATCCGCTTCAGCGAACCGAGCTCGACGCCCATCATCAGCGAGACCATGGTGGCCTTCTCGGGGATCAGCGGCGCCCAGGTCGTGAGGTTCTCCCGCAGGCTCTGGGACGGCACGGTGAGGACCACGATGTCGGCGTCCGCGGCGGCCTCCTCGGCGTCGGTGGTGGCCCTGACCGTGGGCGGCAGCTCGATGCCGGGGAGGTAGCCGGTGTTCTCCCGCTTGCCGTTGATCGCCTCCACCACCTCCTCGCGACGGGCCCACAACGTGACGTCGTTGCCGGCATCGCCGAGGACGACGGAGAACGCCGTTCCCCACGAGCCAGCACTGAAGACGGCGATCTTGGTCATGGGCGGTCCTTCTTCTCGGTGGGGTTGCCGATCGGCCGGACGCCGGCCTTGCGCGGGTCGAAGCGCTCGGCCGGCGCTTCCTCGCCCCGCAGGTCGGCCACGATGTCCGTGATCGCGGACATGATGCGATCGGTGGCCTGGTTGACGATTCGCGGGGTCTGCGGCTGCGCGCGCAGATCATCGAGGTGCACGGGGTCGCCGGCCTTCATCGTGACCTTCTTGCGCGGGAACAGGTTCGGTCGGGTGGCGTAGGGATAGAGCACGTCCTGGACGCCCCAGTGGCCGACGGGGATCACCGGCGCACCGGTCGCCAGCGCGATCCGCGCGGCTCCGGACTTGCCCCTCATCGGCCACAGGTCGAGATCACGCGTCAGCGTGCCCTCGGGGTAGACCACGACACACTCGCCGTCGTTGACGGCCTGCACTGCGGCGTCGTAGGCCCCGACGGCATCCTTCGAGAGTCGCTCGACCGGGATCTGCCGAGCAGACTTGAGGATCGTGCCGACACCCAAGGTGTCGAACAGTCCCGACTTCGCGAGGTAGCGCGGGATCCGGCCGTGGTCATGGACGAAGTAGGCCGTCAGCAAGGGATCGAGGTGTGACACGTGGTTGGGCACGATGATGCAGCCACCCGTCGCCGGGATCTTGTCGCCGTCGATCCAGGTGTGCGAGAGCGCCGCCAGCATGGTCGGCTTGATGGTGATGACGGCGAAGTTGACGGCCCAGCCGCTCCTGCCCTGAACTTTGCGAACCGACACGCGCGCTTCCTCCTGATGGTCGTGAGCAGGTTACTCGCAACGATGCGAGGATCGGGGCCGATATGACTCCCCTGCCACCACCCAGTTCCTTCGTCGTGATCGTGCCGGTCAAGCCGCCGGCGCGCGCCAAGTCACGTCTGGACGCACTCCCCGCCGACCGGCGTCGCGACCTCGCCGCGGCCTTCGCGCGCGACACCGTGGCCGCCGCTCGCCGTACCCCACACGTGGCTGCCGTCCTCGTCGTCACCGACGATCACCTCTTCGCCGAGCAGCTGCGCGCCGACGGCTGCGAGGTGATCCCGGACGGGGCCTCCGACAACCTCAACGCGACGCTGCAGCAGGCCGCCGAGGAAGCCGGTCGGCGCTGGCCCGACTCAATGCCTGTCGCCCTGTGCGCCGACCTGCCGTGCCTGTCCAGCGACGACCTCGCGGTCGCACTCGCCGAGGTCGACGGCACGTCCTTCGTGCGCGACGCCGCCGGCACCGGCACCACGATGTACGCCGCACCGCTCGCGTCCTTCGATCCGTCGTTCGGCCTCAACTCGGCCTTCCTGCACGGGACCCACGGAGCCCGCGAGATCCTCGCCCCGGCGCCGACGCTGCGCCTGGACGTCGACGAACCGGCCGATCTGGAGCGGGCCATCGAGCTCGGCGTCGGCGAGCACACGGCCGGAGTGTGGCGGCGCCAAATGCAGTGATGGCGGGCCACCCGGAGGTGACCCGCCATCAACGCTGGTCGATCAGGACGTC
>JBDSPC010000410.1:0-4894 GCA_039914485.1 Nocardioides sp. | reverse complement strand
CGGCGACCTGCTCGACCTGGTGGCCGGTCAACCCAGCACCGGAGCCCCGCGACCGGTCCGTGCGGAGGCCGTGCGGCTGCTCGGCGGGACCGACCCGCTCGGCTACACGGTCGCCACCGGGATCCCGCGTCTGCGCGAGGCGATCGCCGGTCATCACCAGCGGGTGCACGGGCTGGCGGTCGACCCGGACGACGTGGTGGTGACCACAGGCTCCAGCGGCGGCTTCCTGCTCGCCTTCCTCGCCGCCTTCGAGGCCGGCGACCGCGTGGCGATGGCGCGCCCCGGCTACCCCTGCTACCGCAACGTCCTGACCGCGCTCGGCTGCGAGGTGGTCGAGATCCCGACCGGGCCGGAGAACCGCTTCCAGCCGACTGTCGAGCAGCTCGAGGCGTGCGGCGACATCAAGGGGCTCGTCATCGCCAGCCCGGCCAACCCGACCGGCACGATGCTGCTGCCGGCGGAGCTCGCGGCGATCGCGACGTGGTGCGAGAGCCGCGGCGTGCAGCTGGTCTCCGACGAGATCTACCACGGCATCGAGTACGCCTCGCCCGCCATGTCGCGCAGCGCGTGGGAGACGTCGCGCGAGGCGATCGTCTTCAGCTCGTTCTCGAAGTACTTCTCCATGACCGGCTGGCGGATCGGCTGGATGCTGGTCCCCGAGCGACTGCGCCGAGCCGTCGACA
Source organism: Nocardioides sp. (assembly GCA_039914485.1). GTDB lineage: Bacteria > Actinomycetota > Actinomycetes > Propionibacteriales > Nocardioidaceae > Nocardioides. Next base: position 4,211 of record JBDSPC010000410.1, on the reverse strand, counting down.
TCCTCACCGGCAACTTCACGATCTGCCCGCCGACCATGGCGCAGTGGGCTTGCGTCGCGGCGTTCACCGAGGCGTCGTACGCCGAGCTCGACTCCCACGTCGAACGCTATGCCGGCAACCGGCGACTCCTCCTGGACGGCCTCGCCTCGCTCGGCATCGACAAGCTCGCGCCGGCGGACGGCGCGTTCTACGTCTACGCCGACGTCGGGCACCTCACCGACGACTCGATGGCGTTCAGCCACCGACTCCTGGCCGAGACCGGGGTGGCGATCGCGCCCGGTATGGACTTCGACACGGTCACTGGCGGGCGGCACGTCCGGCTCAGCTTCGCGGGACCGCAGGAGTCGATCACGCTCGGCCTCCAACGGCTCGGCGACTGGCTCCCGGCCCGGACCACTTGAAAACGAACGCACTTGGCGGGTTTGAGAGGGCGGGGTCGTGGGAAGGGCGGTCAACAAGTACTGCACGGGGGACGACGAGAAAGGTGTGATCGATGTACGGCGACTCCGCCGCATCGCGTAAGCGCGTCGCCCAGCTGCGTGAGCAGAGTGGCGACATCCGAGCTGCCGCCGACCGTCTGGTCGCCCAGGCCGAGAGTGTCCCCTGGCACGGTCGCGCAGCCGAGGCCATGCGCACCCGCATCAAGGAACGCGCCAACCAGCTGCGCGTCGCCGCCGGTCACCACGAGACGGCGGCCGACTCCCTGTCGCGCCACGTCACCGAGGTCGACACCCGCAAGGAGGCGATCGACTCCATCCAGCACAAGGCCGAGTCGCTGACGACCGACGCCAGGTCGCGCATCGCCGCGTTGGGCGAGGGTGGCACCGAGCCCTCCGACGTCGACGTCGCCCTCGCGACCTTCACTCCTCCTCCGGCCGGTCACAAGGACTGGCTGACCGTCGAACTGCCGGGGCTCTGACATGGTGACCATCGACCTGACCACGCCGCCGCCCCCGGCCGCGAGCTTCCTCGACGGGCTGCCCCGTCGGCTGGCCCTCACGCTGCCCGAGCTGCGCCACGTCGCCAGCCTCGCCGGCGACGCACCGCTCCCCTTCGACCTCGTCGAGGCCTCCGGCAACGCGAGTCTCGAGGGCCGCCTCGGCCAGTCGCGCGGCTCCGCCGAGGACACCGCGTACGCCGCAGCGCTGGCCTCGCTCCACGACGCCGACGACTCCCTGCGCCGGCGCGGACTGATCACCGACGACGGGATCGACCCCGGCCTGACCGGCGCCATCGGACTCCTCGCGACGCCGACCCTGGCGCTTGACCTCGACGTCGCCGCCCCCGGCACCCAGGTGAAGGCCTGGCACCGGCAGGCCGGCAACGCGGTCGCGACGCTCGCCACCAGCGACGGGCTCGTCTTCGAGCTCGCGTGGTTCTCCTCCGACCAGTGGCCCGGCGAGCTCGCCCGGGTCGCCGACATCCCCGACGACGTCAAGCTCAGCGAGTCCTCGGTGCCCGAAGAGCTCGACCTCCCCTTCCACCTCGTCGACGCGACGGGTGAGGCGCTGCGCGCCGGCCGGTCCGACCTCGTCCCCGTGCTGATGAGCCAGCACGGCGAGGGCATCGTCGACGGTCACGCCGAGCCCATCGACGACTCCGTGGCCGCGACCGCCGTCGCCGCCATCCACACCGAGGGCCGCGGCCGACTGCGGGTGCTCGCCGCCCATGTCTCCGACGAGGCCACGACCGACGTGGGCCTGGTGTCGTGGGTGCTGCTGGCCGACGGCTGGCACTCGCTCACTCCGCACCAGGTCGATGACGAGTCCAGGCTCAGCGTGCGCCGTACCCAACCCGCCGATCTCGCGTCCGAGCTCGCGCCCGTCCTGGCCCAGGTGACCGCATGACGAACGACGTGAACACTCCCCCGCAGGTCGCGACGACCAACGGCCGCAGCATGTCCGAGGCGGCGGTCGAGGCCGACAAGTACCACCAGATGCTGGCGCTGGCCGACGTCTTCGACGCGTCCGGCTCCGACATGCGCGAACGCGCCCGGCTCGGCACCGAGATCCTCACCGACCCCGACGTCGTCGACTCGGCCGAGCTGTCGCAGTCGACCTATGCGCAGGCAGAGGAGGACATCCGTGCCGCCACGACCGGCAAGCAGGGGCTGCTGACCCGCTCGGTCGAGCTCGACGCCGACGCCCTGGTCGTCCGTGCCACCGTCCTGACCTACCGCTGGATCGACGAGCTGCAGGCGGCCGCCTTCAAGACGCTCGGCTCCATCGCCGGTCGTGCCATCGGCTACCTCGCCCCCGAGGTCGCGCTCGGCGGCGCGATCGTGTCGGCGGGTCTGATCGAGACCGACTCGCTCGACCGCGACGGGGTCGCGGCCTACCTCAACGAGCTGGCCGACAGCCACCCCGAGCTGATGGACCACCTCACCGACGGCGGCGGGCTGCTCGAGGGACTGCAGATGCGGTCCCTGCTGACCGCGGGCATCATGTCGTCCGACAGCGGTGCCGCTGCCGCGCGCGGCGGTCTGCGCGCCCTCGGGGTCGAGCCGTTCCCCGCCGACGCCGCCTCCGCCCTGCGAGACGCGGCTGCCGGCTTCGCCGAGACCCCGGCCAGCGAGTCGACTCCGGCGTCCGCGGGCCAGGGCGCGGTCCCGTCCTCGATCGAGGACCTGATGGTCAAGCTGACCAATGCCGATCGCCGGATCAGCGTCCAGCGCATCGGCGCCGGCCGCTTCATCGCCTACCTCCCCGGCAACAAGGCCCACGAGGGCGGACGCCTGCGCCTCGTCGGCGCCGACAACGCGACCTACGTCCGTCAGGTCGTGCGGGCCATCGAGCAGGCCGTCCAGGGCGAGCCCGACGCGCGGGTCATGCTGGTCGGTTCGTCGTACGGCGGCGCCGCAGCCGCCGAGATCGCATCGGCCGCTTCCTCGCGGGCCTTCGTGGTCGACCAGGTCGTCACCGCCGGCGCCCCGTCGGCCCAGGTGCCGCAGATCCCGGAGCAGACGCGGGTGCTCTCGCTGGAGGACCGGGCCGACCCGGTCGCCCTCCTCGGTTCGCTGATCAACGCCGACGTCGCCAACCGGGTGACCGTGGTCTACGACGGCGCCGCTGCGGGCGAGCAGCCCTACGTCGCCGGCGGCCGCGCCGCCGACGAGGCCCAGCACCCGGGCCTCAAGGCGGAGATCAAGCGCATCCAGGGACTCGGCTACCTCGCCGGCTGAGTGCCCATGGAGATCGCGGAGACGAACTCCTCGAGCTGCGTCAGGTTGCGGCACTCCACCATCGGCACGATCTCGCCGTAGGCGGGCGCGGCGCTGTCACCGGTGCCCCAGTGCCGCGGGTGCTCGGGGTTGAGCCACCACGCGTGGCGCACCTGCCCCTCGAGGTCGCGGAGCACCGGCAGGGCGAGGTCGCTGTAGTTGGAGCGGGCGTCGCCGAGGATCAGCAGGGACGTCTTCGGGCCGAGCGCGTCGGCGTGCTCCTCGGCGAACTTCGTGAACGCGCGACCGTAGTTGGTGCGCCCCCACAGCGCCGCGTGCGCAGCGCTGGCCGCGAGGTTCTCCATCACCTCGACGACGTCGCCGCCGGGCGTGAAGTGGTGGGTCACCTCGTGCACGGTGTCGACGAAGGTGAAGGCCCGCACCTTGTGGAACTGCTCGCGCAGCGCGAAGACCAGCAGCAGCGTGAACTGGGCGAAGTTGGCGACCGACCCACTGACGTCGCAGAGGATCACGAGCTCGGTGCGATGCGGCCGCTTGGGCCGGTGGTGCGTCTCGATGGGCACGCCGCCGGTCGAGAGGGACGCCCGGACCGTACGGCGGAAGTCCAGCGCCCCCCGTCGCCGCGCGTGCTGCTGCTTGGTCAGTCGCGTGGCCAGCCGGCGCGCCAGGGGGTAGATCTCGCGGCGCATCTCCTCCAGGTCGGAGCGACGCGCGGCGGTGAAGTCGAGCCGGTCGATGGTCGGGCGGACCACGATGTTGGCGACGTGCTCGGGCCCCTTCTCCTCCGCGATCCGGCGACGGGCGTCGCCCTCGACGAGGGTGGTGAACGAGCCGACCCGACGCCCGGCGATCCGCTCGGCGTCCTCCTCGAGCATGCCGTCGCTCATCAGGCCCGCGACGAGTTGCCCGATCAGCTGTTGTGGCGAGACGCGCTGCAACGCGGTGTACGCCGACCAGCTCGACAGTCCCGGGCCACGGCCCGGCATCGCGCCGAACCTGCCCACCGCCTCGACGGCGAGGTCCTGGAGCC
>JBDSPC010000322.1:0-2746 GCA_039914485.1 Nocardioides sp. | reverse complement strand
CGCCCGCTGCGTCTCGCCGACCTGACCACGCATCCGTCCTCGGCGGGGATGCCGGCCAACCACCCGCCGATGCGCAGCTTCCTCGGGGTCCCGATCCGGATCCGCGGCACCGTGTTCGGCAACCTCTACCTGACCGAGAAGCGCGGCGGACTGCCCTTCACCGAGCTGGACGAACAGCTCACCGAGGCCCTGGCGCGCACCGCGGGCCTGGTCATCGACAACGCCCACACCTACGGCCTCAGCGAACGACGCCGGCGGTGGCTGGAGGCGACTGCCGAGATCGGCGCCGATCTCCAACCGCCGATCCAGCGCGAGAGCGCGCTCGACAAGATCGTCCGCACGGCGCGGTCCGTGTCGGGTGCGCGGGCCACGGTGCTCCTGGCCACCAGCGCCGCCGATGCGGACGCGGTCTCGGCCGAACGCGCCGATCTCGAGCTCGTTGGCCAGCTCGCCGACCGGGTGCGCGAGCTCGAGCTCGACGTGTCCGCTCCCCCGCACCGCCTGAAGGTCGGTGACGTCGAGGCAGTGGTGATCCCGATCCGCGCCCACCTGGCCCCGGTGTCGGCGCTGGCCGCGCTGTTCGACAAGTCGTCGCCCCTCAATGACGCCAGCGAGCGTGACCTGCTGGCCAGCTTCGCCGACCAGGCTGCGTTGGCCCTCGATCGCAGCCAGGCCGTCGCCGACCGGCAGGAGCTGGCTCTGATCTCGGACCGGGAGCGGATCGCGCGGGACCTCCACGACGTGGTGATCCAGCAGCTCTTCGCGGCCGGCCTCCAGCTCCAGGGCGTGGCATCCCTGGTCTCGACCCCCGAGGTCGCCCGCCGGATCGACGAGACGGTGTCGTCCCTCGATGACACCATCAAGGCCATCCGCGGCACGATCTTCGAGCTCAACAACAAGCAGCGCTCGTCGCTGCGCTCCGAGATCCGGTCCCTGGTCCGCGACTACGCACCCGTGCTCGGCTACAGCCCCACGGTCCGCACGAGTGGGCCGATCGACACGGCGGTTCCCAGCCAGGTGCACGACCAGGTCCTGGCGGTGCTGCGCGAGGCGATCTCCAACGTCGCGCGACACGCGCTGGCCGAGAGCACGGAGGTCGAGGTGCTCGTGAGTGCCCATGAGCTGACCATGCGGGTCTCCGACGACGGCATCGGGATGCCGGCCGACCCGCTCGAGAGCGGGTTGCGCAACGCACGTCGACGGGCCGCCGATCTCGGCGGCGACCTCGAGGTGCTGCCCGGCGCCGGGCGGGGGACGACGCTGGTCTGGCGCATCCCGCTCGACTGACCTCCGGACGCGACGAGACCCGCCCGGTCAACCGGGCGGGTCTGGTGTCGTGCTGCTCAGATCACTTGAGGACGGGGTACTTCTCGACCAGCGACATACGGCGCCACTGCCCACCGAAGCCCCAGGTGGTGCCCACCGCAGCGAGGCCCAGGACGATCATCACGATCAGGCCGGTGAGGTGGTCGTCGACGACCGGGTTGTTCTCCAGCGGGACCGACGCGGCGTACATGAACGCATACATCAGGGCGCCGGCGGCGGTGCCGATACGGATGCCGACTCCCAGCAGCAGCGTGACGCCGATGCCGAGCAGGCCGAGCATGAAGAGCCAGTCGACGACGGCGTAGCCTGCGAGCCCGTTGAAGAAGCCCTTGAACGGGTTGTCCGCGGGGACCGCGAAGCTCAGGAAGCCCTCAGTCGGGCTGCCGCCGTTGATCCAGGCCGCGTCGCCGAAGCGGTCGAGCACGCCGTCCTGGTTGTAGCCCGTGTGGAAGCCCAGGGCGAAGGTCTTGTCGAGGAACGCCCAGAGGAACGTGAACCCGAAGGCGATCCGCAGTCCTGCCAGTGCCCGGTCGAGGCCGGTGGCCGTCTCCTCGGTCTCCGAGGTGGTGACGCCTTCACTGGTGATGTTGTGCTGACGATGGATGACGGCCATGACGAGCCCTCCTGCTGAGTAGTGGGTGCTGCTCTGTGCTTGCACCCCAACTCTCGTTCGAACACCCCCGCACGGTCAGGGGACGAGGTCCTCCCGGCCGCCGGCCAAAGGTCCCTACTTGCCGGGACCGAGCAGCTTGGAGGCCAGCACGGCCGCCTGCGTGCGCCGCTCGACGCCGAGCTTGGCCAGGATGCTGGAGACGTAGTTCTTGACCGTCTTCTCGGCCAGGAACATCCGCTCACCGATCTGGCGGTTGGTGAGGCCCTCGGCGATGTAGCCGAGCAGCTCGAGCTCGCGCTCGGTCAGGTCGGCGAGCTCGGGGGCGGTCGACGGGCCGTTGCGGACCCGCTCCAGCACCCGGGCCGTCAGGGCCGGGTCGATCAGCGAGTTGCCGGCCGCGACCTGCCGCACCGCGGTGACGAGGTCACTGCTGCGGATCTCCTTGAGGACATAGCCCGACGCACCGGCCATGATGGCGGCGAACAGCGCCTCGTCGTCGTCGTACGACGTGAGGATAAGCGCGCGGATGCTCGGGTCGACCGAGCGCACGGCCCGGCAGACCTCGATCCCGGAGCCGTCGGGCAGCCGGCCGTCGAGGACGGCCACGTGAGGCTTGAGTGCCGGGATCCTGGCCATCGCCTCGACCGCTGAGGCCGAGTCACCGACCACCTCGATGTCGTCCTGGCGCTCGAGCAGGAAACGCAGGCCCTCGCGGACCACGTCATGGTCGTCCAGCAGGAACACGCGGATCTTCTCGGTCACGGTGCCATGGAAGCACGTCACCGGGATCTGTGCGCGCCGGCCCAG
>JBDSPC010000288.1:0-7841 GCA_039914485.1 Nocardioides sp. | reverse complement strand
GACCTCGCGGACGGCAGCCGCGGTGACGTCGTACAGCTTGAGGTAGTCCTCGGGCAGCCCGGACCAGAACACCTCGAGGTTGGCCTCGTTCCACACCTCGAAGGACCACTGCTCGACCACCTCGTCGCCGTAGCGCTCGACGAGGTGGGCGGTGAGGTCGCGGACCAGGTCGAACCAGCGCTGCCAGTCCTTGGGCGGAGAGATGATCGCGTCGTAGCCGAAGACCGTCTTGGTCGGGTCGCTGGCCAGGTCGTGCGGCATGAACGAGATCTCGACGACGGGGTAGAGCCCGATCGACCGGATGTGGTCGTAGACGCGGTCGATGCCGGTGAAGTCGTGCACGGGCTCACCGTCGACCTCGCGGTAGACCGCCAGGTCGTCGCACAGGATCCCGTGCGCCCGCACGTGCGTCACGCCGAGCTCGTGGTGGGCCGCGGACAGGGCAGCGCTGAGCTCCTCGCCGACGACCCGGCCACCGGTGATGTCGGTGGAGAGGGCGTGCGACAGGTGTTCGCTGCCGATCATCGGTCGCCACGGGCGGTCCAGCTCTCCGACCACGGTCGACGCGTCGACGGCGACGGTGACGGGACCGGTCGCATCCGTGAGCGGCGTCGCCGACACCGCCGACGACGGCGGCCCGTCGACGTGTACGTCGGAGAGCGACGAGACGGCGTACCACCGCTCGACGCCGGGCGACCCGGTGGTGTCGACGTAGGGCGGATGCGGGACCGAGGTGACGTCGCGACCGTGGTGGTCGAGCGGTTCCCACGGTCCGTCCGCGGAGTCGGCGACGTGCACCTGGTAGCCGATCGCGCCCCGCACCGTCGACCAGGTCAGCGTCACCTGCGCGCCACCGGCCACGGCCTGGAGGCCGCCGGGCGGTCGGAGCTGTGGTGCCGAGCCGCCGAAGGCGTGCCCGCTGCGCAGGCCGATCCGGTTCTCCCAGTCAGTGCGTGCGTCGGTGCTCATTCGGTCCCCTTGCTGGCGAAGATCTCTTCGCTCATCAGCGGTCGAAGTGTGGTCTCCATGGCGCCCTGGCCGACGTACCTGCGCATGTCGTCGCCGGCCAGCGCGTTGCCGAGGGCGGCCATCACCATGCCCTGGTCGAGCGAGAGGTAGCGCTTCGACACCGTGCCGGAGCCCACTGCCACGGCGTCGTAGAACCCGCCGGGGCCGTAGGAGTCGAAGTCCTCGCGAAGGTTGGCGAGGTTGTCGAGGGCGGCGTCCTTGGCGTAGCGCAGGGCCAGGAACGAGGCGTGCGGGGTGACGACGCCGTCGCCGTACTCCGTCGGCGCGGGCGAGCCCTCGCGACCCGGGCAGCCCTCGTAGGGCTGGTCGACGGCGGTGCGTTCCTGGTCGGTGGTGTAGCCGGGGCCGTCCATGCCGAGCTGGTCGACGCCGTACTCGCGGTAGCCGCCGGCGGGGTTGTTGGACGGGGAGAATCCCCAGTAGCCGTAGCCGGCCTCGTCCATCCCGTGCTCGATCTGGCCGCGCACGTAGAGCGGGTGATTCACGCCCCACGAGCGAGGTCCCCACGTCTCCTCGGGCACGAACAGCGGCACCATCAGCGCCTCGAACATGCTGCCGCCCCAGGTCGGCACGATCTGCATGCCGCGGTAGGGGAGCGCGCCCTCGAAGACGCGCACGCCCTCGTGCTCGGTCCAGGAGCCGACGGCCTTGGTCTCCGTCCAGGACCAGTCGCAGTTCTCGTTGGGGAACGTGCGGTAGGTCCCGAAGTAGTGGCGGGCCGGGATCTGCCCGGCGGCGATGCCGAGGTAGGACGCGATGCGGGGCTCGGTGTTGAAGGCGCCGTAGTGGTGGCCGGTGAACCACACATCGGCACCGCCGCAGTAGTTGCCCTTGACCGGGGCCGTCTCGTGCGGGTCCTCATCCCAGAAGCCGCCGCGGATCTGGCCGGCCGGTGCGTTCTCCAGGGGGTTGTAGAAGCAGCCGAAGTTCATGTCCTCGCGGATCCGGTCGGCCTTCCTGGCGAGCGAGGGCTCCGCGCGGGCCGCGAGCAGCAGCCCGGTGGCCAGCCACCCGTTGTCCACCGAGGACAGGAACGGCTTGATCGTGTCTCCGGACTCGGGGAAGGTGCGCAGCTTCGCGCCGGTGGCCGGGTCGTACCAGTTGTAGAACATGCCGCTGTCCTCGTGGCGCTCGAGGCCGGCGATCGAGTCGATGGTCCGCGCCATGCGGGACCTCGCCTCGCCCTTGCTGATCAGACCGGTGTCCCTGGCCGCGGCGGTGCTCCACAGGTAGGCGCCGATGTTGGTGGGCGACGTGAAGCCGCTGCGGGTGGAGGGATCGAGGTTGCCGGCGATGTTGTCGGCCGGCAGGCCGGTGGCCGGCACGGCCATCGCCTCGAAGGACTTCCAGGTGTCGGCGGCGTACCTCTCGAGGACGCGCCTGTCGCTGTCGTGGTGCCGCTCGCTCGATGCAGGAGACACCGCGGGGATGGCTGCCGTGGTGCCAGCGGTGGTGACAGTGAGGGCGACGGCGGCTGTGACGGCCGCGAGGACGGGTGTTCGACGTGCGCGCATGAGGACTCCTCCGAGAGGCGCGATGGGTGGGGTTACTTGATGCCGGTCATGGCGATGCCCTGCATGATCCGGCGCTGGAGCACCAGGAAGACGACAAGGACGGGGATCACGACGACGACCGAACCGGCGAGCAGCAGGCCGTACTTCGTGGCGTTCTGGCCGACGGCGTAGAGCGCGAGTGCCACCGGCAGCGTGTACTTGTCCTCCGAGGTGGCCACGACGAGCGGCCACAGGAAGTTGTTCCAGGACGTGAGGAACGTCAGCACGCCGAGCGTCGCGACAGCAGGACCGCACAGCGGCAGGATGATGGAGAAGAAGATCCGCAGCTCACCCGCGCCGTCGATCCGGGCGGCCTGGATCAGCTCGTCGGGCAGGCTCGCGATGAACTGTCGCATCAGGAAGACGCCGAACGGGCCGGCCAGGAACGGCAGGATCATGCCGGGCAGCGTGTTGGTGAGCCCGACGTTGGTGGTGAGCACGAAGAGCGGCACGAACGTGACGACGCCCGGGACCATCAGCGTGCCGAGCACGACGACGAAGACGGCCTTCTTGCCCGGGAAGTCCAGCTTCGCGAGGGCGTAGCCCAGCATCGAGCAGAAGACCATGTTGCCGGCCGCGACGGCGACCGCGACGATCGCCGAGTTCATGAAGAAGCGCGGGAAGTCCAGCTTGGTGAAGAGCTGCGAGTAGTTGTCCGTCGTGATCGTCTCCGGCCACCACGTGGGAGGCAGGGCGCGCACTTCGGCCTCGGGCTTGAACGAGGAGAGCAGCATCCACACGAAGGGGACGACGACGAGAACGAGCCCGACGGCCATCACGGCGTACAGCCACCCGGGTGTTCTCGTGCTCGCGGCGGAGCGCTCCTGGGCCTTGCTCCCGGCCATGTCAGTCCTTCTCTCGCAGCACACGGAACTGGAACAGGGTCAGCAGCACGATGGCGAGGAAGAGCAGGTAGGCAGCGGCCGATGCGTAGGCGTAGTTGCCGAACCCGAACTGCTCGTAGGTGAAGAACGTGACTGACTTGGTCGAGTCGAGCGGGCCGCCCTTGGTCATCACGAATGCCTCCTCGAAGAACTGGAGGTAGCCGATGCTGGTGATCACCGCGCCGAAGAGCAGCGTCGGACGGAGCATGGGCAAGGTGATGTAGCGAAACGTGTTCCAGGCCGAGGCACCGTCGCTCTCGGCGGCCTCGGAGATCTCCTGCGGAATGGTCTGCAGGCCGGCCAGGAAGATCACCATCAGGCTGCCGAAGTTGCGCCACACCGACATCACCACCAGCGACGGCAGCGCCGTGGTCGTGGAGTCGAGCCAGCCCGGACCGTCGATGCCCACCCAGGCGAGCGTCACGTTGAGCAGCCCGCCCTCGTCGCGGAGCAGGAACTTCCACACCACCGAGACGGCCACGATGCTCGTGACCACCGGCAGGTAGTAGCCGACCCGGAAGAACCCGCGCACCCGGGTGATGCGGTTGAGCGCGACCGCGACGGCCAGCGCAACCGCCATGGTCAACGGCACCCCGAGCACGAGGTAGAGAAAGGTGTTGAGGGTGACCTTGCGGAACAGCGGGTCGGCGAGCAGGTCGGCGTAGTTGGCGAGGCCGACGAACTCGACGCCGAGCGGGTTGCGCACGTCGGTGCTGCGCAGGTCGGTGAAGCTCATGCCGAGGCTGGCCAGCACCGGTCCCGCGGTGAAGACGAGGAACAGTGCGCAGAACGGCAGGGCCAGGACCCACGCGGCCACAGCCTGGCTGCGCCGCGTGGGATCCATGTGCCGCGACTTGGTCGGCCGGCTCTTCGCCGTACGACCTCCTCGAGGCTCCGTTGCCGTGGCGGTCATGTCAGAGACCGGTGCCGATCGACGATGCCTTGGACTGCATCTCCTTGACGACGTCCGCGGGCTCGGCCGAACCCTTCGAGGCCTGCTCGACCAGGGTGTCGATCGTCGCTGCGACCTGCTCCCAGGTCGGGACCGCCGGCGGCGCCTCGGTCGTCTCGAGCTGCTTCCCGAAGACCTGGAGCTGCGGGTCCTCCGCGAGCTCGCCGGTGTCCCAGGCGGCCTGGACCGCCGGCAGGTCGCCGACAAGGTCGTAGAAGCCCTGCTGGGTCTCCGGCTCACTGAGCCACTGGATGTACTTCCACGCGGCGTCGGAGTTGTCGGAGTCCGAGAAGACCGCGAGGTCTCCACCACCGACGAACGACGTGCCGGGTCCGGAGTCCTTGCCGGGCAGCGGCGCCACGGCGTACTCCTCGGTGCTCAGGCCGGCCTCCTCGACGAGCCCGGTGTGCCACGGGCCGGAGATGAACGAGCCGTAGGTGCCGTCGGCGAAGCCGCTCTCGAGCTCGCCCGGATCGAGCAACCGGCTCGGGGAGAGCTCCTCGTCGAAGTAGGACGTGTAGTAGTCGAGCGCCTCGGCCATCTCGGGGGAGTCGATGGTGTATTCCGTGCCGTCCTCGTTGGTGACCGCGGCACCGTTGGACCAGGCGAACGGGAGCACGGACTGCCAGGAGCCGGTCTGGCCGGGCTGGAGGCTCAGGCCGTAGTCGGCGCCGCCCTTCTCCTTCAGGTCGGTCGCGAACTGGTGCAGCTCGTCCCAGGTCTCGGGAGCCTTGTCCCAGCCGGCCTTCTCCGCCAGGTCCTTGCGGTAGTAGAGGACGCGCGTCTCGACATACCAGGGGACGCCGTAGGACGTGCCGCCGACCTCGGTCGAGCCCCACGCGCCGGGGAAGAAGTCGGCCTCGTCGACGAGACCTTCGGGCGTCGGCATCAGGCCGCCGGCCTCGGCGAACTCGCCCATCCACGTGGTGCCGATCAGGCTCACGTCCGGGGTCTCACCGCTGGCGATCGCGTTGGCGATCTTGTTGTGGGCGGCGTCCCACGGGATGGCGGTCACCTTGACGTCAGCATCCGGGTTGGCCTTCTCGAAGTCGTCGGAGAACGCCTGGAGCTCCTCACCCTCGGTGCCCATCGCCCAGACCTCGATGGTCCCGGCCGCGGCACCGTCGTCGATTGCCGTGCTCTGCGCCTCTCCACCACCTCCCGCGTCGTCGCGCCCACAGGACGTGAGGACGAGACTCGTGACGGCGACAACGGCAAGGGCAGTGGCGGTGCGCTTCATTTCGGTTCCTTAGGGGAGGTGGTGCGGCTGCTGCTACTTCTGATCACGAGCTCGGTCGGGAGCAGCTCGTGGCGTGGTTCTGTTCGTTCGTCGACGATGAGCTCCTCGAGGAGCCGCGCGGCGGTGGCGCCGAGCTCGCGCATCGGCTGGCGGACCGTGGTGAGGCCGGCGTAGCGAGCGGCCATCACGTCGTCCCAGCCCGTCACCATCACGGTGCCGGGGACGTCGACGCCGGCGTCCTTGAGGCGGCCGAGGAGGCCGAGCGCGAGCTCGTCGTTGGCGCAGACGAAGGCGTCGGGCAGGTCGCCGGCCGCGAGCGCGGCCTCGGCGACGGCCGCCCCGGACTCCTCGTCGAGCCCGTCGACGGTCACCTGGTCGAGCGTGTGGCCGTCGCCGGACTGCTCGAAAGCGGTCCGGACGCCGGCCCAACGCTCGGCCACATCGGGGGAGACGTCCGGGTTGCCGACGAAGCGGAGGTCGCGGACGCCCTCGGAGAGCAGGTGCTCGGCCAGGCTGACGGCGCTGGCGTGGTTCTCCGCGTTCACGGAGTCGACCGACCCGATCGGGGGCCGGGCCACGAGGACCAGGGGAGTGCCGCGCGCCGCGAGCTTGAGGACGGTGGCGTCGCTGACCGTGTGCTGGAGGATGACCAGCCCGTCGCAGCGACCGGCCATCTCGCGCACGGCGCTCTCGGCGTCGCTGCGGCCGTGGGTGGACAGGATCAGCACGGAGCGGCGCAGCTCGGCGGCCACGGCCTCGTAGCCCAGGACGACCTCGGCGTAGTAGGGACCGGAGAGGTCGGGGAAGACGATGCCGTTGGCGGCGTGCCGCCGCTCGGCCAGCTGTCGGCCGAGCTGACTGGGGGTGTACTCGAGGTCGGCGGCCGCGGTCAGGACCCGGAGACGGGTCGCATCGCGGACCCCTGCGGACTCCCGCATCACCCGCGAGACCGTCGCGATGGAGACACCGGCCTGCTTGGCCACATCGCGGATCGTGGGCAACATCGTGGCCTCCTGACCTTTCATGTAACCGGTTACAGAAACCGGTTACATCGGTTAACGTGCCTGACATGTCCAGACCTGTCAACCCCCTCGACGCGCTCCCGGACCGCTGGCGACCACTCGCCGAACGCTCGGTCGAGCTCCTGCGTGGAGACCAGGATCCGGGCGGTGCGTGGCCCGCATCGCCAGGGTTCGCGCCCTACGTCTACTCCTGGTTCCGCGACGGCTCGTTCATCGCCGACGGCGCTTCCGCCACCGGTCTGTACGACGAAGCGGACCGCTTCCACGGTTGGTGCGCGCGGGTCATGGAGCGCGAGCGGTCGGCCGTCGTGCGCGTGGTGACGATGCTCGGGGAGGGGCAGCAACCAGCCGACTCCGACTACCTCCCGGCGCGCTACAACCTCGACGGCACCCGGCACGAGGACGACTGGTGGAACTTCCAGGTCGACGGCTATGGCACCTGGCTGTGGGCGCTGGAACGACACCTCGCCCGGACCTCCGCGGGGAGCGCTTCGCCGTACGCCGAAGGCATCGAGACCGCCGTCCGCTACCTGGTCGCCACCGGGACCCGCACCTGCCGGGACTGGTGGGAGGAGAACCGCGACCAGACCCACGTGACCACGCTCGCCGGCGTGGCCGGGGGACTCCGGGCAGCGATCGGGATGGGCACGCTGCCCTCCGGCCTGGCCGACGAGGCACTGGGTGTCGCCGAGCGCTGCGTCTCGCTGATCCGCACCGACGGCGTCCGCGACGGCCACCTCGTCAAGTGGCTCGGCGGCACCGACATCGACGCGTCCCTGCTGGCCGTGGCGGCGGTCTACGACGTGCTGCCCATCGACGACCCGCTCGTCACCGCCACCGTCGGCGCGATCGAGGCGCGGCTCGTGACGGATGGCGTGCACCGCTATGCGGCGGACACGTTCTACGGCGGCGGTCAGTGGCCGGTGCTCGCCGCCCTGCTGGCTCGACACCACACGCGCGCCGGACATCCGGGCCGGGCGGCCGAGCTGCTCGACTGGATCGTCTCCACCGCCGACTCCGACCTGCTGCTGCCCGAGCAGGTCTCACCACTCCTGGCACCCGGCGTCCTCGACGAGTGGCTCGAGCGGTGGGGGCCCTCGGCCCACCCGCTGCTCTGGTCGCACGGAGCGTTCCTGGCGGGCTTGGGGGCGATCGCGGACG
>JBDSPC010000270.1:0-6970 GCA_039914485.1 Nocardioides sp. | reverse complement strand
TCGGCAAGGAGACGGTCCAGAACATCCTGGCGATGCGCTTCGCCAACAACATGTTCGAGCCGATCTGGAACTCCAACTACGTCGACCACGTGCAGATCACCATGGCCGAGGACATCGGCATCGGCGGCCGCGCCGGCTACTACGACGGCATCGGCGCCGCCCGTGACGTCATCCAGAACCACCTCCTCCAGCTGATGGCGCTGGTCGCCATGGAGGAGCCGATCGCGTTCGACGCCGAGAGCCTGCGGATCGAGAAGCAGAAGGTGCTCGCGTCCGCCGTACTCCCCCGTCGCCTCGACACCACGACCGCCCGCGGGCAGTACGCCGCCGGGTGGCAGGGCGGCGAGAAGGTGATCGGCTTCCTCGAGGAGGAAGGGATCAAGAAGACGTCGGCGACCGAGACGTTCGCGGCGATCACGGTCCACGTCGACACCCGCCGCTGGGCGGGTGTGCCGTTCTACCTGCGCACCGGCAAGCGGCTCGGCCGGCGCGTCACCGAGGTCGCCGTCGTCTTCAAGCGGGCACCGCACCTGCCCTTCAACTCCACCGCCACCGAGGAGCTCACGCAGAACGCGCTCGTCATTCGGGTCCAGCCCGACGAGGGCCTGACCATGCGGTTCGGCTCCAAGGTGCCCGGCACCGCGATGGAGATCCGCGACGTCAACATGGACTTCGCGTACGGCGGTTCCTTCACCGAGGCCAGCGCGGAGGCCTACGAGCGGCTGATCCTCGACGTGCTGCTCGGCGATCCGCCGCTCTTCCCGCAGCACGAGGAGGTCGAGCTCTCCTGGAAGATCCTCGACCCGGTCATCGAGCACTGGACGCGCAAGGGGAAGCCGGAGGCCTACGACTCCGGCACCTGGGGTCCGACGTCGGCCGATGCCATGCTCGCCCGCGACGGTCGCACCTGGAGAAGACCATGACCTCACCCCACGAAATCACTCGCTTCGCTCCCGATTGCGCGGGGACCCCGAGATGATCGAGCTGATCGACACCACGTCGTCGAAGATCGCCGCGGAGTTCGTCCGCTCGCGCACCCGCTCCGGGAGCCCCGCGATGGGCATGGTGATGACACTGATCATCGTCACCCCGGACGAGGATGCCGTCGAGGCGATGAAGGCCGCCCAGCGCGCGTCGCACGAGCACCCGTCCCGGGTGCTGGCCGTCATCCTCGGCGATGCCCGGGGCACGCCGCAGGTCAACGCCCAGGTGGGCAGCGGCGACGGCTGGGGTGGCGAGACCGCCCTGATCAGGCTCAAGGGCGAGGTCGTGAAGCACGCCGAGTCGGTCGTGCTGCCGCTGCTCCTCCCCGACTCCCCGGTCGCCATCTGGTGGCCGACGGCTCCACCCGCCGACCCGGCTTCGGACCCACTCGGGGCACTGGCCAAACGGCGGATCACCGACTCGGCCGAGGTCACCCGCGGCAAGTCGACGGCGATGCTCGCGCAGTGCCGGGCCTACGCCCCCGGCAACACGGACCTCAGCTGGACCCGCCTCACGCCCTGGCGCGCACTCCTGGCCGCGGCGCTGGACCAGCACCCGCTCAAGGTCACGGGCGCCTCCGTCACCGCCGAACGCATCAGCCCCAGCGCCGACCTGCTCGTGGCGTGGCTGGCCGACCGGCTCAAGATCGAGGTCCGGCGCCACACCTCCGACGGTCCGGGCATCACCGACGTCACCATGGACACCCGCGAGGGCCCGATCACCATCTCGCGCGCGGACGGGCGGCTGGCGACGTTCACCTCCCCCAATCGTCCCGACCGGCCGGTCGCGCTCAAGCGCCGCGAGGTCCCGGCACTGTTGTCCGAGGAGCTCCGCCGCCTCGACGAGGACGATGTCTATGCGCGGACCGCACGCCGGCTCGTCGCCCTCAACCAGGGCAAGTCATGAGCGCCTCCGCGTTGCCTGCCGAGGTCGTCGTCCACGAGGATGCCTCCACGCTGGCCGGTGATGTCGCCGCCCGACTGCTCGAGCGGATCGAGGAAGCACAGGGCCGCGGCGAGGTCCCTCACATCGGACTCACCGGCGGCACCATCGCCGACACGATCCACCGCGAGATCGCGCGGCGTGCGGCGGACTCGTCGGTCGACTGGTCCCGCGTCGTCTTCTGGTGGGGCGACGAGCGCTTCGTCCCGGCTGCCTCCGACGACCGCAACGCGGCTCAGGCGCGCGCCGCCTTCCTGGATGCACTGTTGCGCGCGGAACCCCCTCTGGACCCGGCCAACGTCCACGAGGTGCCGGCCTCCGACACAGTGGCGTCCGTCGAGGAGTCGGCGTCGGCGTACTCCGCGACCATGCGTTCCCAGGGCGCCGGCTTCTTCGAGGTCCTGATGCTCGGGGTCGGCCCGGACGGCCACATCGCCTCGCTCTTCCCCGGCCACCCAGGACTCGATGCGATGGACGAGATCGCCATCGCGGTCCACGACTCCCCCAAGCCGCCGCCCCTGCGCGTGAGCCTGACCTTCGAGGCGATGGACCGTGCCAGGGCAGTGTGGTTCCTCGTCAGCGGCGCCGAGAAGGCTGCCGCGGTCGCGGCTGCCGTCACCCATCCCGCGAGCGCCGGCGGCGACCGCCACGAGATCCCCGCCCGCGGAGTCGTGGGCACCGACGAGACGGTGTGGCTGATCGACGCGGCCGCCGCCTCCGAACTCTGACCCGTCACAAAGTCGCACTCACCGGTGCCGACCGGGCACAAAGGTGCGCACCAGCCTGCCGACCGGTCACAAAGTTGCGTCACCGGCCGAGGTCGATGTGGACGGAGGCGCGTAGTCCCAGCTGCGCGCGGGCCTGGGCGAAGCCTTGTTGCAGAGTGACGAACGGGTCGGGTCGGCGGCCGTAGACGGCGTTCTTGTCGAAGACGTCCATCGTCCACGCCCGTTGCTCCCGCAGCCAGGACAGTCTGTGTTCATCGGCATCGCGTGAGTCCTCGGCGTGGAACTCCCGGCCGAAGTACTCAGCGCCGTAGCGCACCTCCCGGTGTCCAAGATCGATGCGGTACAGCGCAGTGCCATCATCGTCGCGGACCCAGATCTGCGGCTCCGGTGTCGGCAGACGCGCTTCGATCCAGTGCAGGCGCAAAGCCCCTTCGGGTGGCGACTCCGCCCTCGAATCTGCCAGTGGGGCAAGTTCGCGCAGTTGTACGACGCCGCGAAAACCCTTGAACCGGTCGATCTCGGCGAGCATCTCCCCGTGATCGACTCCCGCTCGGAGGAACCCGTCCAAGGCGCCTATCGCGTCATACCGCCAGAGGAGACGACCGACGTCGCATGCCGTCCGGAGCTGAGTGGTGACGAGCAGGCCTTCCAGGTCCTGCGTGTCACGCGGCTGCAGGTCGCGTATTCCACTCGCGACGCCCGTACGGCGCACGCGGCTCTCTGACCGGGAGAAGATCTCCACGTCGGGCAGGTCGTAGATCGCGCTTCGTGGCAGCGCGTCGACGCCGTGCAACCAGCACGCGGTGCGGTCCACGACCACGGCGTGTGCAGGCACAACAAGCTTGAGCGCCGCCACCCGCAGTCGAAGCGAGTCCGGAACCTGGGTGGCAACGAAGACCCCGTGCAGCATGCGGCGCACCAGAGCCCGCTCCACGAGGTCGCGGAGCAGGCGACTGCCGACCCCGGCCTCGATGGCCGCCGCTGTCGTGAAGGGCGTGTCGATAGGGATCGGCGCGTCGTCGCCGAGCAGGGCGACGTCGGACCAGCGAAGAGTCCTGGGCATGCGTGCACGCTGCCCAGGATCTCGGCTCGGCGTGATCCGCCATCCACAGGGGCGCTACTTTGCGCCCGGTCGGTAAGCCCTGTGTGCACCTTCGCGCCCGGTCAGCGCCCGTGGGGCGTCACTTTGTGACCGGTCGGCGCACGTTTGGTGCACGTTTGTGACCGGTCAGAAGATGATGTCGCCGGACTTGCGACGCGAGCGCAGGAGCTGGATCGCCTCGTCGAGGATGTCGGCGGCCTCGGTCTCGGAGCGACGCTCCTTCACATAGGCGAGGTGCGTCTTGTACGGCTCGATCTTCGGCGCCGGCGGCGGGTTGTCCGAGTCCATGCTCGCGGGCAGTCCGCACTTGGGGCAGTCCCACGACTCCGGCGCGGTCGCCTCGACGGCGAACATCACGACGGAGCGGTGCTCGTGCGAGCAGAAGTAGGTGACCGCCTGACGCGCGGCGGCTTCGCCTCGCTCGGCCTCGCCCATCGGACCAGCGCCGACCCGGCTGCCCCGGATCGCGTTTCCTCCACCAGCCACGTGTGTCTCTTTCTCTCAGGTCCCCGTCAATGAATCGCGTACGTACGAACGATCTTGTGACCCAGCAGAGTCAGGAGCCGGCGTAGGCCTTCAACAGCCCGAGTGCGATGACGCACGCGAACCAGATGACTCCCATGCCGATGGTGAAGCGGTCGAGGTTGCGCTCGGCAACCGACGACCCGCCCAGGGAGCTGGAGACGCCGCCGCCGAACATGTCGGAGAGGCCACCTCCGCGTCCCTTGTGCAGCAGGACGAGCAGGATCATGACGGCGCTCGAAGCAACGAGCAGGATGGTGAAGAGCAGTTCCACGAGCGGAAGCCTACGTCACGACTTGCCGGTCACAAGACAGGCATGGCGTAGAAGCGACAGATACCGCCGAACTCGTCGACCTGGAGGCTCGCGCCGCCCACCAACGCACCGTCGACGTCGGCCTTCTCCATGATCCCGGCGACGTTCGCCGCCTTCACGGAGCCGCCGTACAGCACGCGGACCCCGTCGGCCGCAGCGTCGCCGTGCACCTCTCGGACGCGCTCACGGATGGCCGCACAGACTTCCTGCGCGTCGTCGGGCGTGGCGACCTCGCCGGTGCCGATGGCCCAGACGGGCTCATAGGCCACGACCAGTCCGGCGACCTGCTCGGCGGTGAAGCCCGCGAGCGAGCCGTCGACCTGCGCCAGCGTGTAGGAGACCTGGTCCCCTGCCTGCCGGATATCGAGGCCCTCGCCGACACACACGATCGGGGTCATCCCGGCCGCGAGCGCCTTGTGCGCCTTGGCGTTGACGGTCTCGTCGGACTCGGCGTGGTACTCACGTCGCTCGGAGTGCCCCACGACGACGTAGGAGCAGCCCAGCTGGGCCAGCATCGCCGCCGAGACCTCGCCGGTGTAGGCGCCGCTGTCCTGGGTGGAGACGTCCTGCGCGGCGTACTTGATCGAGAGCCGGTCGCCGTCGACGAGCGTCTGCACGGAGCGCAGGTCGGTGAACGGCGGACAGACGACCACCTCGACCTTGCCGTAGTCGTGGCGCTTGTCGGAGAGCGTCCAGGCGAGCTTCTGGACCAGCACCACCGCTTCCTGGTGGTTGAGGTTCATCTTCCAGTTGCCAGCCATCAGCGGGGTACGGGACATGTCATTCCCTTTCAAGGACGGCGATGCCGGGCAGTTCCTTGCCCTCGAGGTATTCCAGGGACGCTCCCCCACCGGTGGAGATGTGGCCGAACGCGGCCTCGTCGAAGCCGAGCTGGCGGACGGCCGCGGCGGAGTCGCCGCCACCGACGACCGACAGACCGTCGATCCTGGTCAGTGCCTCGGCAACAGCCCGGGTGCCGCCGGCGAAGGCAGCCACCTCGAAGACGCCCATCGGCCCGTTCCAGAAGACCGTCCTCGCGTCGCCCAGTGCCGCCGCGAAGGCGGCAGCGGAGTCGGGGCCGATGTCGAGACCGAGCGAATCCGCGGGAATGGCGTCGGCCGCGACGACGCGGGCCGAGGCCTCGTCACCGAAGCTGTCGGCCACCACGATGTCGGTCGGCAGCACGATCTCGACGCCACGCTCGGCCGCCTCGGTGAGGTAGCGCAGACAGGTGTCGAGCTGGTCCTCCTCGAGCAGGCTCTTGCCGACCTCGTGGCCCTGGGCCTTGAGGAAGGTGAAGACCATGCCGCCGCCGATCAGCAGCTTGTCGGCCTTCTCGAGCAGGTTGTCGATGACTCCCAGCTTGTCGGAGACCTTCGAGCCGCCGAGCACGACGACATAGGGCCGAGCAGGGTCGACCGTGAGCCGACGCAGCACGTCGATCTCGGTCGCGACCAGGCCACCCATGGCCGACGGCAGCCGCAGGGCGACGTCGTAGACGCTGGCCTGCTTGCGGTGGACGACCCCGAAGCCGTCGGAGACGAACGCGTCGGCGAGCTGCGCGAGCTGACCGGCGAACGACGCACGCACGTCGTCGTCCTTGCTGGTCTCGCCCTCGTTGAACCGCACGTTCTCGAGTACGGCGACATCCCCATCGGCGAGTGCAGCCACCGTGGAAGCGGCGCTCTCCCCCACGGTGTCCGTGGCAAACGCGACCGGACGACCCAGCAGCTCGCCCAGTCGGGCGGCCACCGGTGCCAGCGAGAAGGCCGGGTCGGGCGCGCCGTCGGGACGGCCCAGGTGGGCCGTCACGATGACGCGGGCACCCGCGTCGGACAGCTGCTTGATGGTCGGCACGCTGGCGCGGATCCGGCCGTCGTCGGTGATGGTCGTGCCATCGAGCGGCACGTTCAGGTCCGAGCGGACCAGGACGCGCTTGCCGGCCAGGTCCCCGAGGGAGGCGATGTCAGACACGTCAGAGGGTCTCGCCGATGTAGTCGATCAGGTCGACGAGGCGGTTGGAGTAGCCCCACTCGTTGTCGTACCAGCCGATGACCTTGACCTGGTTGCCGATGACCTTGGTCAGCGGTGCGTCGAAGATGCAGGACGCCGGGTCGGTGACGATGTCGGTGGAGACGATCGGGTCGGTGGAGTACTTGAGGAAGCGGCCGTCGGCGGCCTTCTCGATGATGGAGTTGACCTCCTCGACGGTGGTCTCGCGGCCGGCCTCGAACGTGAGGTCGGTGGCCGAACCGGTGGGCACGGGCACGCGGAGCGCGAAGCCGTCGAGCTTGCCCTTGAGCTCGGGCAGCACCAGGCCGATGGCCTTGGCGGCACCCGTCGAGGTCGGGATGATGTTGAGCGCGGCGGCGCGGGCGC
>JBDSPC010000229.1:0-16804 GCA_039914485.1 Nocardioides sp. | reverse complement strand
AGCGCACCCGCTTCTCGCGAGAGTTCCGCGATCACCGGCGCCGCACCGGTGCCGGTGCCGCCACCTTCGCCGGCCGTGATGAACACCATGTCCGCGCCGCGAACGACTTCCTCGATCTCGTCGCGGTGCGACTCGGCTGCCTCGCGGCCGACCTCGGGGTCGCTGCCGGCGCCCAGACCCCGGGTGAGATCGCGACCGATGTCGAGCTTCACGTCGGCGAAGTCGAGGTTGATGAGCCCGGGGGTCGTGATCAGGTCGGTGATGCCCGACACGCCCTGCAGCAGCACCTGGTCGGCCTGCTTGAAGGCGTCGAGGACCGAGACGTTGCGGTCGCTGATCGAGAGCAGCCGGTCGTTGGGGATGACGATGAGGGTGTCGACCTCTTCGCGGAGCTGGCTGATGCCCTCCTCCGCGGCGTTGGCGCGACGGCGACCCTCGAAGGCGAACGGCCGCGTCACCACACCGATGGTCAGGGCGCCCAGGGAGCGAGCGATGCGGGCGACGACCGGGGCGCCACCGGTGCCGGTGCCACCACCCTCGCCTGCGGTCACGAACACCATGTCGGCGCCCTTGATGACCTCTTCGATCTCGTCGGCGTGGTCCTCGGCGGCCTTGGCCCCCACCTCGGGGTTGGCGCCGGCACCGAGGCCGCGGGTCAGGTCGCGGCCGATGTCGAGCTTGACGTCGGCGTCACTCATGAGCAACGCCTGGGCGTCGGTGTTGATCGCGATGAACTCGACACCCTTGAGGCCGACGTCGATCATCCGGTTGACGGCGTTGACGCCGCCTCCACCGATACCCACGACCTTGATGATCGCCAGGTAGTTCTGTGCTGCTGCCATGGCTGCAGGCCTCTCGTGAATGGGGGTCGATACGGGTTCGGGGAAGTCGTCCGGCTGACATGTCCTGGCCCTCGGAGCCGGCGAACTCTAACGGTCCACCTGAGGGTTATAGTTATGTCAACCTCGCGTTGGACATGACTGTAGGCAGATCGATCCGACCACCCGGGGCGACACGCCGCTGCGACAGCGGCGGAGAAAAGGAATCGCTACAGAGTCGGCTTGGTGACCGGGCTGCCGGGGACGCTGACGTCGTACACCTTGGCCTCCTGGTTCGCCAGCAACGTGACCAGCACCGTCGCCTTGAGCGCGCTCTCCTCCGCGCTCCCCCACTGCACCTGGCGCCCGTCGCGCAGCACGAGGGTGATCTGGTCGATCGTCTGCACCTCGACGTGGTCGACGCGGGCAGCCAGGTCGTCGGGCAGCGCGGACACGACGCCGGCGGCCTCCTTGAGCGCGTCGGTGCCGGCCGAGGTGGTCGGGCGGACGCGGGGCAGTCCGGGCGGCACCGACTTGTAGTCACGGAAGACGATGCCCTCGGCGTCGAGGCCACGGATCTTGCCGCCGAGGTCCACCACTGCGACGGCGGTGCGCTCGGTGACGGTGATCAGCACGCCGTCGGGCCACGCACGGGTGACGGCGACGTCCTTGACCTCGGAGAGGGTCGCGACCCGGCGGGCCGCATCCTCGAGGTCGACGAGCGCCAGCTGCTCCCCCTCGGGCACCGCGGCGATCCGCAGCACCTTCTGGTCGGAGAGCAGCTGGTTGCCGGCCACCTCGACCCTGGAGACCGAGAGTGCCGCGGAGAAGAACACCAGCCACCCGGCGGTCACGACCAGCGCGACGAGCAGGACCGCCGCGACGACGTACTTCCAGCGCATCCAGCGACGTGCCCATTGGCGTCGGGCGAAGCGCTGCCGGGTGCGCAGCTCGGCCCGGGCCTCGCGGGTCCGGGTCTCAGGCATCGCGCGCCTCGAGGAGCGCGAGGACGGGAGCGGCCAGCTGGGTGATGCTGCCGGCGCCCAGGGTCAGGATGACGTCGCCGGGTCGTGCGCGGCGTACGAGCTCGGCCGGGACGGCGTCGAAGTCGGGCTCGAAGTGGACCCGGTCGGCCGGCAGCGGCACGGCGTCGGCGACCAGGCGGCCGGTGACGTCAGGGTCGGCGTCCTCGCGCGCGAGGTAGACGTCGAGCACCACGACCTCGTCGGCGGCACCGAGTGCCTCGCCCATCAGTGCGCCCAGGGCACGGGTGCGGGACACGAGGTGCGGCTGGAAGGCGGCGATGACGCGCCCGGACCCGGCCACCGAACGGGCCGCCTGCAGGTCACCGGCGATCTCGGTCTGGTGGTGGGCGTAGCTGTCGTAGACGCGCACCCCGCCGACCGTGCCCTTGAGCTCCATCCGGCGGGCCGTCCCGGCGTACGTCGCCAGGCCCGCGCGCAAGGCATCGGCGTCGAAGCCCAGGGCGGTGCCGAGGGCGAGCGCGCCGAGCGCGTTCATGATGTTGTGCTCACCGGGCACGAGCAGGTCGACGCCGAGGTCGGCCGGGCCGAGGTCGGCGTCGGCCGATCGGCCGTAGGTGAGCACCCGCAGCCCGGCGGCGCGACCGGTCTCCGCGAGCTCGCGGGTGGCCTCCGAGTCGGCCCAGGTCACCAGCAGACCGTCCGCGTCGATGCGGCCGACGAACTCCGTGAACGCCGCGCGGTAGGCCGCCTCGGTCCCCCACTGGTCGAGGTGGTCGGCCTCGATGTTGGTGACGATGGCGGCGTGGGGCGAGTAGACGAGGAAGGCTCCGTCGCTCTCGTCGGCCTCCGCGACGAAGAGCTCGTCGGAGCCGGCGTCGGCATTGAGGCCGGTCGACGAGAGCAGCCCGCCGATCGCGTAGGCCGGGTCGGCGCCCGCGTGCAGGAGTGCGGCCGCGAGCAGGCTGGAGGCCGACGTCTTGCCGTGCGTGCCGGCGACCGCGAGCACGCGCTGGCCCGCCATCACGGCGGCGAGGCCGGCCGACCTGGGCAGCACCCGCAGGCCGCGGCGCTGGGCCTCGAGCACCTCGGGGTTGTCCGCGCGGGCGGCGGTGGTGACCACGACGGTGTCGGCGTCACCGAGGTGCTCGACGGCGTAGCCGAGGTGGCAGGTCACCCCGAGCTCGCGGAGCGAGGGCAGGAACGGGGTGTCGGCGTTGTCGCTGCCGGTGACCGGCACGCCACGCTTGGCCATGATGCGGGCGATGGCCGACAGGCCGGCGCCACCGATGCCGATGAAGTGCACCCGGCCGAGCTGGTCGGCGGGGAGCAGCACGTCGGGGACGGGCAGCCTCATCGGGCCGCCTCGAGGATCATCCGGGCCAGCTTCTCGTCGGCGTCGAGCGGGATCACGCCCGAAGCGGCGGCGCCCATGGCGTCGAGGCGGGGACGGTCGGTGAGCAGGGCTGGCAGCGTCGCCGCGACCCACTCGGGTGTGAGTGCCGCATCGGCGACGAGCACCCCGCCGCCGGCGTCGATCACTGCCCGGGCGTTGAGTGCCTGCTCGCCGTTGCCGATGGGCAGCGGGACGTAGACCGCGGGCAGTCCCACGCCGGAGACCTCGGTCACGGTGTTGCTGCCGGCGCGGCACAGCACCGCGTCGGCCGCGGCGTAGGCGAGGTCCATCCGGTCGACGTACTGCTCGATGACGTAGGTGCCGGCGCCTGCGGGCGGCGCGACCGTGTGCTTGGGCCCGACGACGTGCAGCACCTGGACGCCCGCGGTCGCCAGCGAGGCCGCGGCCTCCGAGACCGCGGCGTTGATGCGGGCCGCGCCCTGGGAGCCGCCGGTCACGAGCAGCGTCGGCCGGTCAGCGGCGAGCCCGAACCTGGCGAGCGCCTCGTCGCGCAGGGCGGCCCGGTCGAGGGTGGAGATCATCCGCCGCACCGGCAGCCCGATGTAGGTCGCGTGCCGCAGCGCGGTGCCGGGGAAGCTGGTGGCGACGTGATGGGTGATGCGGGCGCCGAGCTTGTTGGCGATGCCGGGGATCGCGTTGCCCTCGTGCACCACCAGCGGCAGCTTGCGGGTGCGGGCCGCGAGGTAGGCCGGCACGGAGACGTAGCCACCGAAGCCGACGATCACATCGGGACGCACCCGGTCGACGACCTCGAGGGCGGCCCGGCGTGCGGCGCCCAGCCGGCCCGGCACGCGCATCAGGTCGGCGCCGGGACGGCGCGGCAGCGGCACGCGCGGCACGAACTCCAGCGTCATCCCGGCCTCGGGGATCAGTCGGGCCTCGAGCCCTTCGCGGGTGCCGAGGCAGGTGATCTCAATGCTCGGGTCGAGGCGACGCAGGGCGTCTGCCGTGGCGATCAGGGGCGAGGTGTGTCCGGCGGAGCCACCGCCGGCGAGAAGGATGCGCATGTCAGGGAAAATCTAGCGGCCGGCCGACAGCCCCGCCGAGCGGTTGCGCTTGCGGGCTGCGAGGGCGCGAGCGGCTTCGGGCTCACGGCGGGCGAAGCCGATCAGGATCCCGAGAGCGACCAGCGATGGGAGCAGCGCCGAGCCACCGTAGGACACCAGCGGCAGCGGGATGCCGATGACGGGCAGCACCGCAAGCACCATGCCGACGTTGATCACCATCTGGCCGATCAGCCAGACCACGATGCCGAAGGTCATGTAGCGAACGAACGGGTCCTGCGTGTGCATGGCGATGCGCAGCGCGGCGAACGCGATCGTGAAGAAGAGACCGACCACCAGCAGCGTGCCGGCCAGGCCGAGCTCCTCGCCGAGCACCGCGAAGATGAAGTCGGTGTGCGCCTCGGGAAGGTCGCCCCACTTCTGCGTGGAGCCGCCGATGCCCTGGCCCAGCCAACCACCGGTGGACAGGGCGTAGAGGCCGTGCGCGGGCTGCCACCCGGTGTCGTGGAAGTCCTTGAACGGGTCGGCGAAGTTGGTGATCCGCGAGAGCCGTTCGGTGTCCATCGCGGCGAGCAGCATGGCGACGGCGCCGACGATCGAGATGCACACGACGAAGAGGCGAGCCGGCGCGCCGACCACCCAGAGTATGCCGAGCAGGATGGCGAACAGCACCAGCGCCGTACCGAGGTCGCGACCGAGCACGACGAGGGTGGTGGCCATCAGCATGCCCGGCACCACGGGAATCATCACGTGGTGCACGCTGCCGAGGCGACGGTCCTTGCGGGCATAGACGTTGGCGGCCCACAGGATCAGGCCGAGCTTGGCGATCTCCGAGGGCTGGATGGCGATCGGGCCGACGGCCAGCCAGTTCTGGTTTCCGTTGCGCTCGACCCCGAGGAACCAGGTCAGCGTGAGCAGCGTCAGCGAGACTAGATAGGCCGGCCACGCCAGCCGGCGGACCCAGCTCACCGACAGGCGGGAGGCGACGAAGGCGCACGGCAGGCCGAGCACGACCCACAGCAGCTGCCGCTTCACGACGGCGTAGGAGTCGTCGTAGTAGCGCAGGCTGTAGACGCTGGACGCGCTCAGCACCATGATCAGGCCGATCGCGAGCAGCAGCGCCGACGCCCCGAGCAGGAGGTAGTAGGACGACAGCGGGCGATCGAGGGCAGCACGCAGCGCGGCGGTCTGGACCCGGGGCCGGACTCGCGTCTGGGCGGGGGTGCCGGCGGGGGTGGTGGTCGCCATCCGCAGTCCCCTCCTGGTCAGTCCTCGTGGATCCGGCGGTGCACCGCCGCGGCGAACTCGTCTCCGCGGGCGCCGTAGTTGGCAAACATGTCCATGGAGGCACACCCCGGCGCGAGCAGCACGGTGTCGCCCGGGCGGGCAACGCGTGCGGCCGCGTCGACGACGCGATCCATTGGTGATCCAGTCTCCCCGTCGCCGATCTCGATGACGGGCACATCGGGCGCGTGTCGCGAAAGCGCGTCGGCGATCACCTGCCGATCACGACCGAGGAGTACGGCGCCGCGCAGCCGACCACGGACCGACTGCACGAGGTCGTCGAAGTGCGCCCCCTTGGCCAGCCCGCCGGCGACCCACACCACGGACTCGTAGGCCTGCAGCGAGCTCATCGCGGCGTGCGGGTTGGTGGCCTTCGAGTCGTCGACCCAGGTGACACCGTCGGCCTCGGCCACGTGGGCGATGCGGTGGCCGTCGGGCTTGAAGGTGCGCAGTCCCTCACGAACGGCTTCCTGCGAGACACCGTGCGAGCGGGCCAGGGCGGCGGCGGCCAGCGCGTTGGCGACCAGATGAGGAGGGGGCGAGTCTCCGTGGTTGAGGTCGGCGATCGTGCAGAGCTCGGCGGCCGTGCTGGCGCGTTGCTCGATGAAGGCGCGGTCGGCGAGGAAGTCCTCGACGATGCCCACCATGCCGATCGACGGCATGCCGAGGGTGAAGCCGATCGCGCGGGCGCCCTCGACCACGTCGGCGTCGACCACCAGCCGCTCGGTCTCCGGGTCGGCCACGTTGTAGACGGCCGCGCGCTGCACGCGTTGGTAGATCCGCCCCTTGTCGGCGGCGTAGTCGGCCATCGGGTGCGGGCCGTCGTACCAGTCCAGGTGGTCCTCGGCGAAGTTGAGGACGACCGCGGACTCGGCACTCATCGACTGTGTGTAGTGGAGCTGGAAGCTGGACAGCTCGACCGCGAAGACGTCGTAGGGCTCGGGGTCCATGACCGCCTCGACGACCGGACGACCGACGTTGCCGACGGCCGCGCTGCGCAGCCCGGCGGCGCGCAGGATGGAGTCGAGCATCTGCACCGTGGTGGTCTTGCCGTTGGTGCCGGTGACGGCCAGCCAGGGTGCGGCGTGCTCGGGATCGCGCAGTCGCCACGCGAGCTCGACCTCGCCCCAGATGGGGATGCCACGGGCGGCGGCCTGCGCGAGCAGGGGCGCCGACGGCTTCCAGCCCGGCGAGGTGACGAGCACGTCGACGTCGTCGGGCAGCGTGTCAGTGGCGCCCTGCTCGAGCCGGACGGTCGCGCCGAGGGTCTCGAGGAGCTCGGCCTTCTCTGCCTTCTCGTCGGTGCTGGTCTCGTCGAGGGCGGTGACGCCCGCACCCAGGAAGAGCAGGTTGTCGGCGGCCGCGAAACCGGAGACACCGAAGCCGGCGACGACCGCGCGCACGCCGTCCCAGGGGGTGTGGCGGCCCAGGGCGTCGAGATCAAGCGTCATTGCGGTGGTTCATCCGATGCCTGCGACCCATTCGGCGTAGAAGATGCCGAGCCCGGTGGCGACACAGAGTCCGGTGAGGATCCAGAACCGGATGACGACGGTGACCTCTTCCCAACCGAGCATCTCGAAGTGGTGGTGGATCGGCGCGATCCGGAACAGCCGCTTGCCCTTGGTGGCCTTGAAGAAGCCGACCTGCAGCATCACCGAGACGGTCTCCATCACGAAGAGGCCGCCGAGGATGATCAGCAGCATCTCGGTGCGGGTGAGGATCGCGAGTCCCGCGAGCGCACCACCGAGCGAGAGCGAACCCGTGTCGCCCATGAAGATCTGGGCCGGGGAGGCGTTCCACCACAGGAAGCCGAAGCAGGCGCCGGTGATGGCGGCGCTGATCACGGCGAGGTCCAGCGGGTCGCGGACGGTGTAGCAGGTGGGCCCGGGCGAGAGGGCGCAGGACTGGCTGTTCTGCCAGATGTTGACGAGCGTGTAGGCCGCGAACACCAGGATGCAGCAGCCCGTGGCCAGGCCGTCGAGGCCGTCGGTGAGGTTCACCGCGTTGCTGGTGCCGGTGATGATCAGCCAGATCAGCAGCACGACCAGGACCGTGGGCAGGGCCCAGGAGTCGAAGTCACGGATGAAGGACAGGTGGTGCGACGCCGGCGTCTCGCCGCGGTCGTCGACCAGCCCGGGCCACAGCGCCAGGATGCCGAAGCTGATCGCGATGACGGTCTGGCCGATGATCTTGGCCCGGCTCCGCAGGCCGAGGCTGCGCTGTCGGCTGATCTTGATGAAGTCGTCGAGGAAGCCGACCGTGCCGAGTCCCACGAAGAGGAAGAGCAGCAGCATCGCCGACGCCGACGGCATCTGCAGCGTGATCAGCTTGGCGGCGAAGTAGGCCACGACCGTGGCGAAGATGATGACGAGGCCGCCCATGGTCGGGGTGCCGCGCTTGGTGTGGTGCGTGGTCGGGCCGTCGTCGCGGATCTCCTGGCCGTAGCCACGGCGCGCGAGCACCACGATCGCGTAGCGGGTGCCGATCAGCGAGATCAGCAGGGACAGGCCACCGCCGAGCAGGATCGCTCTCATCGGGTGCTGCTCCCTTCTGCAGGTGTGTCGTCCAGGGGTGGGTCGAGCACGGCGTCCGCGACGAGCTCGAGCGCCGCACCTCGCGATGCCTTCACGAGGACGACATCACCAGCCGACACATTCTGCCGCAACCACTCGACTGCCTCGGCACGCCCCGCCGTGACAATCGCCTCACCGGACCAGGCGGCCTGCTCGGTCGCGGCGGTCGCCATGTGTGCGGCCATCTCGCCGACGGTCAGGAGCACGTCGACCTCGGCTGCCGCAGCCGCGAGGCCGACCTGTTGGTGTGCGGCCACGGCGCCGTCGCCGAGCTCGAACATCTCCCCGAGCACGGCGATCGTGCGCCGGCCGGCGCGTTTGCGGATGCCGTGCAGGACGGCGAGCGCGGCCGCCATGGACTCGGGGTTGGCGTTGTAGGCGTCGTTGATGACGGCGGTGCCGTCGGCGCGGTCGTGCAGCTCCATCCGCCACCGCGAGGGCGGGCGCGCGTCGGTCAGCCCGTCGGCGACGGAGTCGAGGTCGATGCCCTTGGCGAGTGCCATCGCCGCGGCAGCCAACGCGTTCTCGATCTGGTGCATCCCGAGCTGGGCGAGGTGCACGGTCGCGCCGCTCCCCCGCCACTGCAGGTCGAAGGAGGGCCGGCCCAGGTCGTCGGTGAAGACCTCGGTGGCGCTGACGGCGCCACCGTCACCGAAGTCGATCACGGTGCCGATGGTGCGCGGCGCCATGGCGGTGACCAGCGGATCGGCGGCATTCAGCACGGCGGTGCCGTCGGTGGTCAGGGCCTCGACGATCTCGCCCTTGGCCTCCGCGATCGCCTCGCGGCTGCCGAACTCGCCGATGTGGGCGGTGCCGACGTTGATGACCGCGGCGACATCGGGCGGCGCAATGCGGCACAGGTGGGCGACGTGGCCGACCCCGCGGGCGCCCATCTCGACGACCAGGTGCTTCGTGTCGCGGCTGGCGCGCAGCACGGTGAGCGGCACGCCGATCTCGTTGTTGAAGTTGCCGCGGGTGGCGATGGTCGGCCCGTCCCCCTCGAGGATGGCGGCGAGATAGTCCTTGGTGCCGGTCTTTCCCTGGGAGCCGGTCAGGGCGTACGTCGTCGTGTCGGCCAGCGCATCGTGCACATGTCGCGCCAGCCCTCCGAGAGCCGCGACCACGTCGTCGACGACAACGGTCGGCCCGCCGGTCGGTCGGCTCGCCAGCACTGCCACCGCGCCGGCCTCGATCGCCTGCTCGGCGAAGTCGTGGCCGTCCACACGCTCCCCCGCGATGGCGACGAAGAGGCCGCCCGCCTCGGGGGTGCGGGTGTCGATGAACGCCCCGCCGGTCACGGTCGCGTCACCGTGGGCGGTGCCGCCGACGACGTCGGCGATCTCCTCGAGCGTCATCGGGATCATCTCGACGCCCGATCCTGCACCGCTTCGCGCGCGACGATCCGGTCGTCGAAGGAGTGCACCTCGCCGTGGATCTCCTGCCCCGTCTCGTGCCCCTTGCCGGCGATCAGCACGACGTCGCCCGGTGCTGCTCGGCGTACGGCCTCGACGATGGCGGTACGGCGATCGCCGACCTCGACGACCTCGGCCGGGCCGTCGACGGTGCCGGCGAGGACGGCCGCACGGATCGCGGCCGGGTCCTCGGTGCGCGGGTTGTCGTCGGTCACGATCAGCAGGTCGGCGAGGCGGGCTGCGATCTCGCCCATGATCGGGCGCTTGCCGGGATCGCGGTCGCCGCCGGCGCCGAGCACCACGATGACCCGGCCGTCGGTCAGCGGGCGGAGCGTGGCGATGACCGCCTCGACTGCGTCGGGCTTGTGGGCGTAGTCGACGACCAGCACGAAGTCCTGGCCCGCGTCGACCCGTTCGAGCCGGCCCGGGACACCGGCACCCTTCCCGATGCCGTCGGCCACGCGCGAGACGTCGAGACCGGCAACGGCGGCGGACGCGATGGCGGCGAGCGCGTTGGAGACGTTGAAGGCGCCGGGGACCGGGACGCGGGCGGCGTACTGCCGGCCGTCGGGGGCGACGACGGTGAAGCTCGTGCCGTCGCCGGAGAGCTCGATGTCGGTGGCCTGCCAGTCGGCGGGGCCCTGCGTGGAGAAGGTCTGCATCGGGATGGTCGCCTCGGCGAGCAGGCGGCGGCCGAACTCGTCGTCGATGTTGGTCAGGCCCTGCCGCGCACGCTCGGGGGTGAACAGGGAGGCCTTCGCAGCGAAGTAGTCGTCGACGTCGGTGTGGAAGTCGAGGTGGTCGCGGCCCAGGTTGAGGAAGGTGGCCACGTCGAAGACCACTCCGTCGACACGACCGAGCACGAGCGCGTGCGACGAGACCTCCATCGCGCAGACCTCGACGTCACGCTCGCGCATCAGGGCGAAGAGGCCGTGCAGGTCGGGTGCCTCGGGGGTGGTCAGGGCAGTCTTGATGTCGGTGCCGGCGACCCGGGTGCCGACCGTGCCGATCACGGCGCCGGTGATGCCGACCGCTTCGAGGCCGTCCTCGAGCAGCCGCGTCGTGGTGGTCTTGCCCTGGGTGCCGGTCACGCCGATCATCTGCATCGCGGTCGCGGGCTCGCCGTAGATGTGGGCCGCCACCTGGCCGAGCACCCGCCGCGGCTCGTCGACCACGATCGCCGCGGTGTCGGGCGGGAGCAGCGCGGCGCCGGCCGGATCGGTGAGCACGCCCACGGCGCCGGCGGCCAGCGCGACCGCCGCGAAGTCGGCTCCGTGGGCGCGGGCGCCCGGCAGTGCGGCGTACAGGTCGCCGGGCTGGATGCGCTGGGAGCTCAGGGAGATGCCGGTGACGTCCGAAGCCATGGAGCCCACGAGCCGGAGCGGCGCGATCGTCTCGAGCCAGGTGGCGAGGTCGCGCAGCGACGTCGCGATCGGTGCCCGCGGGCGACCGGCAAGCGCGGCCGGAGGCAGTTCGGGATCACCTGGCACGAGCGGAGGGTATCGCCCGGTCACCACTCGGTGGGAAGGCGCGAGGGCTTGCCGCCGGTCGGGGGGACGCCGTAGCGGCTCAGGGCGTAGCCCATGATCTTGGAGAACGCCGGGCCGCCGACCGAGCCACCGCCGGCGTCGCCCTGGGGGTCGTGGATGACGACGTAGACGGTGAAGCGCGGGTCGTCGGCGGGAGCGAAGCCGCCGAAGGACACGCTGGTGGAGTCGTCGTAGCAACCGCACTCGGGGTCGACCCGCTGGGCGGTGCCGGTCTTGCCGGCGACGAGGTAGCCCGGGACCTGGGCGCGCGGCGCGACCCCGACGTCCGGGTCGACCACGCGCTCCATCATGTGGGCGGTCTGCTTCGCGGCCTTCTCGCTGACGACCCGCGACTCGGTGGCCACGTCGGTGCCGACGACGGTGCCGTCATCGGTGGTCGCCGAGCCCTTGATGATGCTCGGCGAGATGTGCACCCCGCCGTTGGCGATGGTGTTGACGGCCGCGGCCATCTGCACGGCGTTGACCGAGACCGACTGCCCGAAGGCGACGCGGTCCTTGGTCTGGGAGGTCATCACGTCGCCGGGGGTCAGGATGCCGGGCGTCTCGCCGCGCATGCCGATGCCGGTGCGCTGGCCGAGGCCGAACTTCTGGAGGTAGCCCACCAGCTCGACCGGCGTGAACGCGTCGGCCGCGAGCACGGTGCCGATGTTGGAGGACTGGGCGATGACGCCGGCCAGGGTGAGCCGGATGTTGCCGTGGTCGAACCAGTCGCCGATCACCCGGTCCTGCCGCGCGAGCGACGACGGGATGCGGAGCTTGGTGCGCGGCGTGACCTTGCCGGCGTCGATCAGGGAAGCGACGGTCAGCACCTTCTCCACCGAGCCGGGCTCGTAGGGCTCGTTGACCGCGCGGGAGCCGAGGTCGTCCTCGTCGGCGTCCAGGGGATTGTTGGCGTCGAAGGTCGGTGCGTCGGCCAGCGCCATCACCTCACCGGTGCGCGAGTCCATGACGATGGCGACGCCGCTCGCGGCGCGGTACTGCCGCAAGGTTTGGGTCAGCACGCGCTGGGTGTACCACTGCAGGTCGAGGTCGATCGTGGTCGTCAGCGGCGTGCCGTTCTTCGCCGGGACCAGGGTGTTCTCCCCGAGCGGGATCCGGTTGCCGCCGCCGGTCTGGAAGCGGGCCGTGCCGTCGGTGCCGGACAGCTGCCGGTCGAAGGTCCGCTCGAAGCCGGCCCAGGCCTCGTCGGTGCCCATGAAGCCGAGCAGGTTGGCGGCCACGTCGTCGGCTGGGTAGTCGCGGATCGGGTCGTCGCGCAGGCTGATGCCCTGGTAGCCGGCCTCGCCGAGCTCGCTGATCAGGTCGGTGGCGCGCGTGCTCGGCACGCGGCGGGCGATGTACTCGAAGCGACTGTCTCCCTCACGGAGCCGGGTGAGCGTCTTGAAGTAGTCGATGTCGAGCCGCTCCGAGAGCAGCGTCGCCAGGGCGGGTGCGTCGTCGGCGGTCATGAACGGGTCCGCCACGATCATCTTGCCGTGGATCGAGTCGGCCAGCGGTAGTCCGTTGCGGTCGAGGATGTCGCCCCTCTCGGCCGGCAGGGTGACCTCCTCGACGCTCTCGGCGGCCGCCATGGCGGCGTACGACTTGGGGTCGATGCCCTGCAGCTGGACGAGCCGCGCACCGAAGAACGAGAGCACGACGGCGATCACGATCAGCCCGAAGCGCAGGCGGAACTGGGGCGCGCCGCGACGCGACTCCATCCTGCTGGTCGTCTCGTGAGGCAACGTAACTCCGTCCAGAGTGGTGAGCACAAACTAAGTGTCAGAACCGCCCCGGCCGGGGCAGCCGCGCCGTCATCGACGCTTGCGGGCCTGCGTGTTCCTCTTCGCGTTCTTCGCGTTCCTGGCGGACTTCCCGGCCTTGGTGACGGGCTCCGGCTCCGCGAAGACCTTCACGATCGTGGGTTCGGGCGACAGGATCTCGGGCTTGATCGGGGTCGGCGGGCTGAGGTTGAGCTTGTTCTCCGGCAGCGCCGGCAGCTTCTCGCCGAGCACCCGGCCGTCGAGGGTCAGGAAGGTCGGCGCCGTCGGCGGCACCATGCCCATGTCCTGCGCCTCGGCCGCGACCCGGTCCGGCTTGCGCAGGTCCTCGAGCTCCATCTGCAACGTCTGCTCACGAGCGGCGAGACTGGTCGCCTGCTCCTCGAGCGCGGACGCGGCGAAGGACGCCTGCACCATCGAGGTGTTGAAGAGCAGCAGCCCGACCACCCCGCCGATCAGGATCAGGCTGACCAGGGTCACGAAAGGCACCTTCGCCGCACGCGTGCGGGCCCGCGGGACGACCGAGAGGCGAGCCTTCTCGACGGCCGCACTGGCGATGCGCGGGACGCGGCTGCGGACCTGGGCGGCGGGACTGCTCATCGTGTGACTCCTCGGCGGCGCCGGGTCGGGGGAAGGGACGGGCGGACTCGTTCGATGGCGCGCAGCCGCACGGAGGCGGCCCGCGGGTTCTGCTCGATCTCGTGCTCGTCGGCGACCTCGGCGCCACGGGTGACCAGCTTCAACAGCGGCTCACTGCCCTCGGGCACGAACGGCAGGTCCTCGGGTACGTCGAGTCGCGACGCCGCAGTGAAGGCGCGCTTGACCAGGCGGTCCTCGAGGGAGTGGTAGGACTCCACGACGACCCGGCCACCGACCCCGATGACGTCGATGGCGGCGGGCATCGCACGTTGCAGCACGGCCAGCTCGTCGTTGACCTCCATGCGCAGCGCCTGGAAGGTGCGCTTGCCGGGGTGTCCCCCGGTTCGCCGCGCGGGCGCCGGGATCTCGGCGTAGAGCAGCTCGACCAGCCGGGCGCTGTTGGTGAAGGGCTCCACCTCGCGCTGGCGCACGATCGCGTGCGCGATCTTCTTGGCGAACTTCTCCTCGCCGTACTCACGCAAGACGCGGGTCAGCTCGGCTGCCGTGTAGGTGTTGAGGACGTCGGCCGCGGTGGGTCCGGTGGTGCCGTCCATGCGCATGTCGAGCGGCGCGTCGGTGGCGTACGCGAAACCGCGCTCGCGCA
Source organism: Nocardioides sp. (assembly GCA_039914485.1). GTDB lineage: Bacteria > Actinomycetota > Actinomycetes > Propionibacteriales > Nocardioidaceae > Nocardioides. The sequence continues at coordinate 2,760 of JBDSPC010000229.1, read as the reverse complement.
CGTCGAGCTGCATCGAGGAGACCCCGAGGTCGAAGAGCACCGCGTCCACGTGGTCGAGGCCCTGGTCGCTGACGACCTCGGCGATCTCGTCATAGACGGCGTGTACGCCGACGAACCGGTCGCCGAAGGCACGGAGCCGCTCACCGGCGAGCTCGAGCGCGGCGGTGTCGCGGTCGATGCCGATGACCCGGGCGTTCGCGCACTGCTGGAGGACGGCCTCGGTGTGGCCGCCGAGCCCGAGCGTGCAGTCGACCAGGACGGAACCCTCGTGGGCCAGGGCAGGCGCCAGGAGAGCGACGACCCGATCGAGGAGGACCGGAGCGTGGCTGGGAGAGCTCATCGGTGGCGCCCTACCGGCCCAGGTGCATGAGGACGAAGAGCGTGGCGGTCAGCCCGGCCGACATGGCGGCCGAGAAGGCCATCAGGGTGACCGCGTCGCGAGCCTGCTCGCGCACACGCGGTGGCCGACTGGCCATGCTGCGAGTGACTGCGGTGCTGCTCATGTCTCGACCCCACGTTTTGGATAGGCACTGCGGTTGTTGGTGCTGCGAACTGACGAGCGCCGCCGGATCTGGTCCCTGCCCGCTCCCCCAGGGAAGTGCCGTCCGACACCGGGGAAGGTGAGTCGGAAGACGAGAGGGAGCGGACGCGAGACCGGATGCTGCGGAGCCGTCAGTTCTTGAGTTGTCTGGTGCTGGGTGCTGCTGGTCAGAAGCCGGGGAAGATCTCTTCGCTGAGGTCGGAGAACTTCGACTCCTGCTCCTCGGAGTAGGTGGTCCATGCCGTCGGGTCCCAGATCTCGATGCGGTTCATCGAGCCGATGACGACGACGTCCTTGGTGAGCGAGGCGTACTCACGCAGTGATCCCGGGATGGAGATGCGGCCCTGCTTGTCCGGCACCTCCTGGGAGGCGGCGGCGAAGAGCATGCGGACGTAGTCACGAGCGCCCTTGTTGGTCACCGGCGCCTCTCGGAGCCGGTTGGTCATGGCCTGGAAGTCCTCCATGGCCCAGACCGTCAGGCAGCGCTCCTGCCCTCTGGTCACCACGAGTCCTTCCGTCAACTGGTCCCTGAACTTCGCAGGGAGGAAGAGGCGGCCCTTCTCATCGAGCTTGGGCGTGTAGGTGCCGAAGAACATCCGGCACCTCCCGCGCTCGATGTGGCAGGTCGACCCTGTCCCCCACTTCGCACCACATTACTCCACATCCCTCCACCGTCAACCACACTTTCGGCGTTTTGCTCCCCGATCGAGCGTGTTTCCGCGCCGTTCGCCCGTCCGGGTCATGGGCTCGTACGCCGCCTGCTGAGCGTGGAATCGCCGGAAACCAGGCAGCGGGGAGCGCTCGTGGAGGAGAAATGAGGGGCGGGTGGTGGAAAATGGAGCGAAAGGTGGGGAACGGTGTTTGCCGGCCACCCCCGGGCGGGAGTCGGCCGGTATGTTGCGGGCACGTCATACGGTTGGCGCATCACCCGTGAATCGGGTCGGGACGAGGGAGTGGGCAGCACGTGAGTACGTCGTTCGCAGGGGATGCCGATCTGGAGACGCTCGCGCGTGTCGTCGGCCGGGTCCGGTCCAACATCGAGCGCGTCATCGAGGGCAAGCCCGACGTGGTGTCGGCAGCGATCGTGGTGCTGCTCGCCGAGGGTCACCTGCTGATCGAGGACGTTCCGGGGGTCGGCAAGACCCAGCTGGCCAAGGCCCTCGCGCGCAGCATCGACTCGACGGTGCGCCGCATCCAGTTCACGCCCGACCTGTTGCCCTCCGACGTCACCGGCGTCTCGGTGTTCAACCAGAACACCCGCGAGTTCGAGTTCCGCCCCGGCGGTGTCTTCGCCAACATCGTGGTCGGCGACGAGATCAACCGGGCCTCCCCCAAGACGCAGTCGGCACTGCTCGAGTGCATGGAGGAGCGTCAGGTCACCGTCGACAACACGACCTACATGCTCGACAAGCCGTTCATGGTGATCGCCACCCAGAACCCGATCGAGATGGAGGGCACCTATGCCCTTCCCGAGGCCCAGCGCGACCGCTTCATGGCCCGCGTCTCGGTCGGCTACCCGGTCGAGGCGGCCGAGATCGCGATGCTCAACTCGCATACCACCGTCAACCCGCTCGACGACCTCGAGCCGGTCACCGACGCCGGCGAGATCCGCAAGCTGACCGAGATCGTCGGCCATGTGCACGTCTCGACGGCCGTCCAGCGCTACGCCGTCGCGCTGATCACGGCCACCCGTCAGTCGGCCGAGCTGCACCTCGGTGCCTCACCGCGAGCCACCCTGCACCTCGTGCGGGCAGCCAAGGCCGTGGCGGCGATGGCCGGGCGTGACTACGTGCTCCCCGACGACGTCCACGGACTCGCCCGTCCCGTGCTCGCCCACCGCCTGCTGCCCAGCGTCGAGTCGGCGATGAGCGGTCGCGCCACCACCGCGATCCTGGAGGGGATCGTGGCCGGGGTGCCAGTCCCCGAAGCCGGCCGTGCGTGAGGCCCTCGCCGGCCTGACCGTCCGCGGACGGGTGTTCCTCGCTGCCGGGGTGACCACGATCGTCTGCGCGATCATCGTCGGGCAGACACCGCTGGTCCGGATCGGCGTGCTGGTGACGGCGCTGCCGTTGTTGGCCGCCCTGTGGATCGGTCGTTCGCGCTACCGCCTCGCCCTGACCCGCACCGTCTCCCCGCAGCTCGTCGCCGCCGGCCAGTCCGCGCGGGTCCAGCTGACCCTCACCAACGAGGCTCGCACGCCGACCGGCGTGCTGCTCCTC
>JBDSPC010000178.1:0-7906 GCA_039914485.1 Nocardioides sp. | reverse complement strand
CGCGGCGCGCCGTACCCTCGACGAGCTTGTCGACGGTCTCGACCCGGTGGCGTCAGGGGGCGGGCTGGAGGCGGCGGTCACCCGGTTGGCCCAGGCTGCAGGACACGTTGTGCGCACCACGGGCCGGATACCCCGCGACCTCGACGACGCACTCGCTCGGGCGATCTGGTTCGCCTGCGCTGAGGCTCTGGCGAACATCGGTAAGCACGCTCCCGATGCCCACGCCACGATCGCGCTCGGCATCCAGGACTCTCCGAGGGCTCTGGTGCTCACGGTCACCGACGACGGGCCGGGTGGCGCCGACCCTCGTGGCAGCGGTCTCGCTGGCCTGGCCGACCGGCTGGCCATGGTCGGTGGCGAGCTGGAAATCCGCAGCAACCCGGGGGTAGGCACGGCCGTGGCGGTCCGCGTGCCGCTCGGATCAGGACCGGCGCCGGCGCCGCCACAAGATGGCGCGCTTGCCCTCGTCCCCGCCGGGGTCGAGCAAGCGACGGTGGAGATATGAACCGACGACTGACCGCGAGCACGGGACTAGCTGCCCTAGCCCTGACCCTCATCGCGTGTGATGCCGCCCCGACGCGCCTCGGGACGACGGCCGACCCCGTCACGATCACCGCCGTCTACAGCTCAGGCTTCGGTGGTATCGGATCCGACGCGCTCGACGCCCTGGTCGCCTTGACCTCAGATCAACCAGTCAATGTCGATCGGCCCCGGGCCGGCTCCGGGCGGCCGCAGGAGGAGTTCGACGCCCTCGAAGCGCTCGCGGCCGGAAATGCTGACCTGACGGTTGTCCGCGCCGGAGCCCTTGCCCAGCGCGGCGCGGCCTCGATCAGCGTGCTCCAGACACCCCTGCTCGTCATCTCCCCCGAGCACGCGGACGAAGTAGCTGCCGGTGCGGTCGCCGAGGACCTGATGGCCGACCTGAGCGAACTCGATCTGACGGGACTGGCTCTCATCCCCGGCGGCATACGGCACCCCTTCGGCTACGGCCGGGCGCTCTACGGGGCGACTGACTACAAGGGCCTCGACATCAACTCAGGGCTGACCAACGGAGTTGACCCGATGATCGAGGCTTTGGGGGCGCGCCCCGACCACTCGATCGCCGAGCGACGACTCGCCCGCGTCACCTCGGGCGAGTTGGATGCCATCGAGGCATCGCTCCTGCAGACGGGACCCGTGGACCGCCCGGCCGTTGTCACCTCCAACGTTTCGCTCTACACCAAGTTCGACGTGGTGGTGATCCGCAAAGACGCCTGGGATGGACTCACCGGGGCCCAGCAAGACGCCCTGAGCGCGGCCGCCGTGCAGGCGGGTCATGAGGCCGAGCGGATGCGCGGGACTGAGGCCGCGGCCCTTGACGACTGGTGCGCGATGCCGGAGGCGGCCAGCGTCGTGGCGAGCAAGGACGACGTTGCCTCGATCGCAGATGCCCTCGCGCCGACGATCCGCACCATGACGGCCAACCCCGCGGTCAAAGAGCTTGCGGACCGGGTCGCCGCGCTCGGAGCTGGGACCGAGCCGCCGCCAGGAAGAGTGTGTGGCGCCCTCGAGATCGGCACCACCATCGAGGACTTCCTCGTCGAGCGGGTCGGTGATCAATCGGTCTTCGACGGAGTGTGGCGGGTCGACGCGTCCTACCAGGACTTCGTCGACGCTGGCGTGAGCGTCGCCGACGCCCGGATCAATGCGGGGGTGTGGACGCTGATGATCAAGGATCACGTGGCCACGGTGGACCAGCCGAACGGCCCTGACTGCGCGTGGGACTTCTCGCTCAACGCTGACCGGGTGAGCCTCGACATGATCCACGGCGGCAATGACGCGTGCTACGGACTCGTTGTCGGAACCTGGCACCGGGACGGGGACGTCGTCCGCTTCACGTGGGAGAAGGAGCGGTACTACGACGTCGCCATTGACCAGGCCTTCTTCAAAAGAGGGATGCAGCGGATCGGGTGACCAGGACAGACGCAGTCCTCAGGACGGGAGCGGTCGCGCTCGGTGTGGCACTCCTCGGCTTCGCTGTGCCCCGCGCCGACCCGGCCGACCCTGGCACGTCCGTCGGCCTGCTGCTCGTCGTTGCAGCGGTGGCGTGCGCCCTGCTCGGTAGAGGAGTGTCAGACACGCGCGCCGCCACCTGGGCTTTGCTCGCAGGCGCAGCGGTAGTCGCGGTCACGGTCGGGCAGACCGCTACCGCCACGGTGGTGGAGCGCGACCTCCGGATCGGGATGCTGCCGCTGGTGCTCCCTCTCGTCGCTGCGGTGCTGATCCGATCACCCACACTCGCCACCGTCGCGGCCGCAGGTGGGTTCGTGGCCGGACCGGGGCGCATGCTTGTCTACGACCCGTTCCTCGACCCCGGCTGCGTGGCCTGCGCGCCCGGTCGGATCGTGCTGTGGCCGGCGCCGCTGCTGGCGACGGTGCTGACTCCGGTCGGGATCGCAATGGCGACGACCGCCGTCATCTTGGCCCTCGTGTCGCGCCGCTCGCCGCTGGAGTTGCTTGCCCTGCTCGGCTGCCTGGCGGCTTTCTCCGCCAATGTCGCGGGCGATCCCTTAGTGCTCGTCGGCGCCATGATCGCCAGCTTCTGGCTGGTCCGGACCACGACCGTCGCTTGGTATCGCCGAACCAGCGTGCACCGGCTGCTGCGGACCCTCGACGAGGGCGATGACCTGACCACGGTCCTACGCCGCGATCTGGGGGACGACAGTCTCATCGTCACGTTCCCCGATGGCGACGACCTCATCACCCGGTCCGGAGCGGTGGGCGCGCCCGCGCCGGGTCAGGAACTCACCGACCTGATGGTCCAGGGCACGTTGGTGGCCCGTATCCACCACGCACCCGCCACCCGGGTGCCCGAGCTGACGGCGGGCCTCGACGCCCCCGCGCGCCTGGCGCTGGGCAACGAGAGGTTGACGGCGCAGCTCGCGGCCCGGGTCGGGGAGCTCACCCGCGCTCGGGCCGACCTCGTCGAGAGCGGCGTCCGTGAACGTCGGGTCCTCGAGCGCGACCTGCACGACGGGGCGCAGCAGGACCTGCTTGCCCTGGGGCTCGACCTGCGTGTGGCCGCTTCCGCCCTGGGCCCAGAGGATCCCCGTCGGGTGCCGCTCGAGGAGGCAGTCCTCGGCGTGCACAGGGCCCTCGACGATCTCCGCAACATCTCGCACGGCGTCTACCCTCCGCTGCTCGCCACCCGTGGCCTGGCCGCAGCCGTCGCGTCGCTGGCCCGACGTACCTCCACCACCCTGGAGATCGGCCCTATCCCCGACGGCCGGTTCCCCGACGCCATAGAGCGCGCGGCATTCGCCGTCATCGCCGAGGCGGTCGACCGTGGCGCCCGTCACCTCTCAGTGACCGTCGCGGATGGACGACTCCGTGTGCAGGCCGAGCATGCGGGGCCGGGCGTCGACGGGATCCTGCCCGACCTGGTCGCAGCGGTCGGCGGCGTCCTCGACCTGGACCAAACCATCACGGCGGTGATCCCGTGCGCGTAGTTGTAGCGGAGGACCAGCTGCTGACCCGCGAGGGTCTTGTACGCGTGCTCGTCGACGCCGGTATCACGGTCGTCGCCCAGGTCGACGAGGTCGAGGCGGTGATCCGGGCGGTCGCTCTGGAGCGGCCAGACGCAGTGTTGCTCGACATTCGGCTGCCGCCGACCCACACCGACGAGGGGCTCCGAGCGGCCGACCGGGTCCGCTCGGAGTACCCGGGTACCGCCGTCCTCATCGTCTCCTCGTACGTCGAGGCCGACTACGCAGCGCCGCTGCTCGCCTCCGGGCCGGCGGGGGTCGGCTACCTGCTCAAGGATCGCATCCTCGAGGTCGCCACGATCGTGGACGCACTGCACCGAGTCGTGGCCGGAGAGTGCGTAATCGACCCAGCCCTGGTCGCCGAACTGCTCGCTCCCCGATCCCGAGCAGGAGCCTTGGACGCCCTAACTACCCGCGAGGTCGAGGTACTCGGCCTGGTCGCTCAAGGCCTCACCAACGCCGGCATCGCCGCCCGGCTCACACTGTCAGAGCGGACCGTAGAAGTGCACGTCCAGCGCATCTTCACCAAGCTGAACCTCCCTGACGATCAGCCGATCAACCGGCGGATCCTCTCGACCCTTACTTTCCTCGGGCTATCCATCGAGCCGCTGTCCACATGACGAGGCACCACCGGTCGCCAGATTCCTGGCGCGATCGCGGCCCGATTCGAGTTTCGCCTGCTTGGCACCTTGGGTCGAACGAAGCGTTCCTACGGGTGTATCGGCGCCTATACGCCTGGAACAGCAGGTGTTTTGAGGTGCGTCATTGCGCCGCGATCGGACGCCGCCCGACCATGAGCGACGACCTTGAGGACCGCGCCTGAGACGTGCGTCCCCATCATGCAGTCATTCCGCTTGTTCCGCTTCTGCTCACGGATGGCGACCCGAAGAACTGCAAGCTGATACTGCCAAGGCTGACGTCGAGGCCGTCGAACCAACGACCACCGACGGGCTAACACGCCCCGGAGCCGTGCTCACCAACCCCCTCACACCCGCTCACACGCCAGGTGTGAGCCGCTCTCAGGCGGCAACGCTTGCTGACATTTCGCTGACATGAGGCTCACAGCAACGACAAGAGGCCGCCTCCGGATCTCTCCGAAAACGGCCTCTCACCTGCGGTTTTGCATTTGTAGCGGGGGCAGGATTTGAACCTGCGACCTCTGGGTTATGAGCCCAGCGAGCTACCGAACTGCTCCACCCCGCGCCGGTGAACAAAACCTTACGCGATGGTCGGCGACGATCCCAAATCGGGGTTACTCGCGGGCGTCCGAGAGCTCGATCGCCTGGGTGATCAGGTCGCGTCCCTGCTCCATGAGACGCGCCCAGCCGACGGTGTTGCCGTTGGCCTGGGCCCGGTCGGCGGCGGTGAACTTCTCCTCGGCCCTGGCCAGCAGCGCCCGGATCTGGTCGTCGACCGAACCCGACGGCTCCGGAGCGGGCTGCTCCCCCGTGCCGGGGTCCGGATCCGGCTGGGTCTCCGGAGTGGGCGTGGGGTCCGTGGCCGAGACACCGAGCACGTCGGCGATCGCCTCGCGCAGCGAGCGCCCGATCCCGATCTCGTCGCCGTACGACACGAGCACGAAGCGCAGGATCGGGAAGCTGGCGTCGGCGTCGTTGGAACGACGCGTGTAGAGAGGCTGGACGTACATCAGTCCGTCGCCGACCGGCAGTGTCAGCAGGTTGCCGTAGATCGGGTCCACGCCACCCTGCGTGAAGCCGAGCAGCTCCTCGCGCACACCCTCGTCCGACTGCAGCTCGTTGGCGATCTGGCCGGGGCCGGCCGTGCGTTCGTTGGGCAGCTCGAGCACCGAGATCTTGCCGTAGTCGTCGGAGGTCGCGTCGCTGTTGACGGACACGAAGGACGCCAGGTTGTTCTTCTCCCGCGGCACGTAGACCGAGGTGAGCGACCAGGTGTCGTCGAGGAAGAGGCGGTACGGCGGCTGCTGGGTGCTCTCGTCCTGTGGGTCCTTCGGCACGTCCCAGCGGTTGGCGCCGTCGTACCAGTCGTTGGGGTTGGTGAGGTGGTAGCGCGCGAACTGGTGGCGCTGCACCTTGAACAGGTCGTCGGGGTAGCGCAGGTGCGACATCAGCGACTCGGGGATGTCCGCCTTGGGCTCGACGACGTCGGGGAAGACCTCGCTCCACGCCTGAAGGATCGGGTCCTCCTCGTCCCAGGCGTAGATGTGCACGGTGCCGTCGTAGGCATCGACCGTCGCCTTGACCGCGTTGCGCATGTAGTTGATCTCGTCGGTCGGCAGCGTCTGGAAGCCGGGCGTCTCGACGAGCGAGTCCTCGGTCATGTCCTCCAGCGACTCGCGCTGCGAGAGCGGGAACCGGTCGGTGACGGTGTAGCCGTCGAGGATCCACTGGATCCGGCCGTCGATCACCGCCGGATAGGGGTCGGAGTCGACCGTCAGCCAGGGCGCGATCTTCTCCACCATCGTCCGCGGGTTGCGGTCGTAGAGGATCTTGCTGTTGTCATAGACCCGGCCCGAGAGCACCAGGTTGGGCTCGCTGAACTTCACCGCGTAGAGCAGCTTGTCGATGACGTTGCCGATCGGCACTCCCCCGTCACCGCCATAGGTCGTGGTCTGGTTCTCGTCGTCGCGCTCCCCCTTGGGCAGGTCGAGCTCGACGTCATCGACGTTGTCGGGCTTGCCGACGATCGAGTAGGACGGGCTCGTCTCGCCGAAGTAGACGCGCGACTCGTAGCCCTCCCCCTCCCCGGAGAGGTTGGTCAGCGCACTCTCGTCGGTCTCCTGGCCCTCGGCCCACTCGATGGTCGCCGACTGCTGGTCATCGTCGCCCGGACGCTGATTTCCGTACGCCGCAATGACGCCGTTGCCGTGGGTGTAGACCGTGTGCAGGTTGGACCAGTTCTTGTCGGAGTCGGCAAGACCGGCCTGGTCGAGCTCGCGCACACCGAGCACCATGGCGCGGTCGGTCCCGTCGATGTTGTAGCGGTCGACGTCGAGCACGCTGGGCACCGAGTAGTAGGCGCGCACCTGCTGCTCCTGCTCGAACGTCTGGCTGACGATCTTGGGGTCGACCAGCGGCACCGACGAGGTGACGCTGTCGAGGGCCGAGAGGTCGTCGCTCGTGCTGGGCTCGGAGGAGTACGGCGACACCTCGATGTCGTCGAGGTTGTAGGCGATCCGGGTGGCATCGATGTTCGCCTGGATGTAGGGCCCCTCCTTGTCCGGCACGTTCGGGCTGACCTGGAACTGCTGCACCACGCCGGGCACGATCAGTCCGAGCAGCACCGCGGACAGCGCGAGCAGGGCGATGCCCATCGAGGGCAGCAGCCAGGTGCGGCGCCAGATGTTGAGGAAGAACAGCACGGCGCAGATCAGCGCGATCCCGGTCAGGATCTCCTTGGCCGGCAGCACGGCCTTGTCGTCGGTGTAGCCCATGCCGGTGAACAGCGAGCCGGAGCCGGTGACCAGGTCGAAGCGGTCCAGCCAGTAGTCCGCGCCCTTGGCGAGCACGAAGACGCCGAGCAGGGCCGAGATGTGCACCTGCGCCGCGCCACTGAGCCGGTCGCGGGCGACGGACAGCCGGATGCCGCCGTACAGGTAGTGCACGAGGGCCGCGGCCATCAGGCCGATCACGGCCACGGCCATCACGAAGTCGGTGAGGTAGTGCCACCACGGCAGCTCGAAGACGTAGAAGCCGGCGTCGCGGTTGAAGTAGGGGTCGGTGTGGCCGAACGGCGAGGAGTGCCGCCACAGGGAGTACTCGCGCCACTGTCCCGCTGCCGAGGCGCCCGCGAAGATGCCCATCAGCGCGGAGATACCGCCGAAGAGCCAGCCCATCACCGGGGTGATGGCGTCGCGGTAGCGGGCGAGGTTGGGGTCACCACCGTTGATCAGGAGCGGACGGGCGCGGTAGGCAAGGGCGAGGTTGAGCGCAACGACCGCCGCCATCACGCCGCCGAAGACGAGGAACAGCCCGATCCGGGTCCACAGCAGCGTCAGGAAGACGGAGCCGAAACCGACCGACTTGAACCACAGCCGCTCCGTCCAGAACGACGAGAACCCGGTGAGCCCGAGGAACAGCACCACCAGCACCGCGGCGCTGATGATCAGCGTGCGCGAACGACCCGATCGGCCCGCGGGCGGCTCCTCGCTGCGCTCGGCCTCGGCGTCGAACATGCCACTCATGTGCGTACTCGCTTCGCTCCGTGCGCCCATGAGGGCACGCAGGATTGGATGGTTCGCTCGCTCCGCTCGCTCACAGTTCCTCCAGGGTGCTTCGCAACAGCTCGAGCAGTCCGGGGACCAGCTCGGTTCCGTCGACGACCGACTGGTCGTCGTCGTGGGCCTTCAGTCGCAGTGCACAGTACGTCGCACCCGCGCGCGTGGCGCCGGCAACGATCCGCAC
>JBDSPC010000162.1:0-10348 GCA_039914485.1 Nocardioides sp. | reverse complement strand
GGTCGCGTGACCGAGACCGGTGACGTCGCGATCATGATGGTCGAGGCCGAGGCCACCGAGAAGGTCATCGAGCTCATCGCGGGTGGCCAGAAGGCCCCCACCGAGGAGGTCGTGGCCAGCGGCCTCGACGCCGCGAAGCCCTTCATCAAGCAGCTCATCGAGGCCCAGGCCGAGCTCGCCAAGGAGTCGGCCAAGCCGGTCCAGGAGTTCCCGATCTTCCTCGACTACGAGGACGACGTGTACGCCGCCGTCGAGTCGGCCGCGAAGGCGCAGACCGCTGACGCCCTCGTCATCGCCGACAAGCTGGAGCGCGAGGCCAAGCTCGACGAGATCAAGGCCGGGCTGCTCGAGTCGCTCGCCGGTCAGTTCGAGGGTCGCGAGAAGGAGATCGGTGCAGCGTTCCGCTCGCTGAACAAGTCCGTCATGCGCCAGCGTGTGCTGCGCGACAAGATCCGCATGGACGGTCGCGGCCTGGCCGACATCCGCCCGCTGCACTCCGAGGTCGGCGTGATCCCGCGCGTCCACGGCTCCGCGCTGTTCGAGCGTGGCGAGACCCAGATCCTGGGCGTCACCACCCTCAATATGCTCAAGCTGGAGCAGCAGCTCGACACGCTGTCGCCGGAGAAGCACCGTCGCTACATGCACAAGTACGTCTTCCCGCCGTTCTCCACCGGCGAGACCGGTCGCGTGGGTTCGCCCAAGCGCCGCGAGGTCGGTCACGGTGCGCTCGCGCGCCGCGCCATCCTGCCCGTGCTGCCGACGCGTGAAGAGTTCCCCTACGCGATCCGTCAGCTCTCCGAGGCCATGGGCTCCAACGGCTCCACCTCGATGGGCTCGGTCTGCGCGGCCACCCTGTCGCTGCTGCAGGCCGGTGTGCCCCTCAAGGCCTCCGTCGCCGGCATCGCGATGGGTCTCATCTCCGATGAGGTCGACGGCAAGACGGAGTACGTCGCACTGACGGACATCCTCGGTGCCGAGGACGCCTTCGGCGACATGGACTTCAAGGTCGCCGGCACGCGGGAGTTCATCACCGCGCTGCAGCTCGACACCAAGCTCGACGGCATCCCGGCCGAGGTCCTCGCTTCGGCGCTGACCCAGGCCAAGGGCGCGCGTCTGGCGATCCTCGACGTCATGGCCGAGGCCATCGACGCCCCCGAGGAGATGTCGATCCACGCCCCGCGGATCATCACGATCAAGGTCCCCGTGGACAAGATCGGTGAGGTCATCGGGCCGAAGGGCAAGATCATCAACCAGATCCAGGACGACACGGGCGCAACCCTGTCGATCGAGGACGACGGCACGGTCTACATCGGCGCGACCAACGGTGAGGCTGCCCAGGCCGCCAAGGACGCCGTCAACGCGATCGCCAACCCGACCATGCCCGAGGTCGGCGAGCGCTACCTCGGCACGGTCGTCAAGACGACCAACTTCGGTGCGTTCATCTCGCTGATGCCCGGCAAGGACGGACTGCTGCACATCAGCAAGCTCCGCGCCCTGTCCGGCGGCAAGCGCGTCGACGCCGTCGAGGACGTCCTGTCCGTCGGTCAGAAGATCCAGGTCGCGATCGGCGAGATCGACGACCGCGGCAAGCTGTCGCTGGTCCCGGTCGTCGACGAGAGCGCCGAGCCCGAGGCCGACGAGGCCACCGAGGCGACGGACGCCGAGTGACCTTCTCCACCACGCACGGATCGACCGGCCAGCAGAGCTCCTCTGCTGGCCGGTCGGCCGTTCCCCAGAAGATCAGCGCCGGCCAGAAGATCGGCACCACCCGGACGGTGCACACCGTCAAGGATGCCGACGGCCAGGTGACATCCCGCGTGCGGCGTACCCTCCTGCCCGGCGGGCTGCGCGTCGTCACCGAGCAGATGGCCGGTGCCCGCTCCGCGAGTATCGGTGTGTGGGTCAACGTCGGTTCGCGCGACGAGACCCCCGCCCTGCACGGTTGCTCGCACTTCCTCGAGCACCTGCTCTTCAAGGGCACCCGCGAGCGCTCCGCGCTCGACATCTCGGTGGCCCTGGACGCGGTCGGTGGCGAGTTCAACGCCTTCACCGCGAAGGAGTACACCTGCTTCCACGCGCGCGTCCTCGACGAGGACCTGCCGCTCGCGGTCGACGTGCTCGGCGACATGATCACCAACTCGCTGATCACCGGCGACGACGTCGAGGCCGAGCGTGACGTGATCCTCGACGAGATCGCGATGCACGACGACGACCCCGACGATGTCGTCCACAACCTCTTCGCCCACCAGGCGTTCGGCGACTCGCCGCTGGGTCGCCCGATCGCCGGGACCGTCGACTCGATCACGACGATGACGCGCGAGCAGGTGGTGCGCTTCTACAAGCGCCACTACCGCGCCGACAACATCGTGGTGTCCGTCGCCGGCAACCTCGACCACACCAAGGTCGTTCGCGACGTACGCCGCGCCTTCGGCCACCAGGGGTTCCTGGACGGCCCGTCCGTGCCGGTCGAGCCCCGCAACACCACCAAGGCTCGCGCAGTCTCGCCGGGGGAGTCGCACACGACCCGCCCCTTCGAGCAGGTCAACGTCGTGCTCGGGATGAAGGGGCTGACCCGGACCGACGAGCGCCGCTACGCGCTCGGCATCCTCAACACGGCCCTGGGTGGCGGCACCTCGTCACGGCTCTTCCAGGAGGTCCGTGAGCACAGTGGGCTGGCCTACTCCGTCTACTCCTTCGCGTCGCACCACGCCGACGCAGGTCTGGTCGGAGTCTCGGTCGGTTGCCTGCCCGGCAAGCTCGACGACGTACTCGCGACCGTCCGTGCCGAGCTGGCCAAGGTCGCCGCCGACGGCATCACCGCCGAGGAGCTCGAGCGGGGCAAGGGCCAGCTCCGCGGCGGGCTCGTGCTCGGCCTCGAGGACTCCGGGTCGCGGATGTCGCGGCTCGGGAAGGCGGAGCTCGTCTACGACGAGTTCCTCTCCACCGACGACGTGATCGGGCGGATCAACGCCGTCACGCTCGACGAGGTCCGCTCCGTCGCCTCCGCGCTCTTCGCGCAGCCGGAGATCCTGGCGATCGTCGGGCCCGCCTGACGTCATCGCCGTTCTCGTCCCTCAACTGGCGGCGCGCGACATGTGGCGGCTTGCTCCGATCCAACTGGCGGCGCGCGACATGTGAATCGGCCAGATCCATGTCGGCGCCCGCCAGTTGACTGGCGGGTGATCTGACCTCGCGGAGTCAGATGTCGTACGCCGCCAGTTGAGCCGGCACCCGGGACGTGACCCGCGCACCCCGAACCGTCCACAGGCGGGTCGGCGAGGAGCTCGTCCACAGCGCTCTGATCGCCACCCGGGTCAGGGTCGGTGCGGCCGCGCACGGTGGCGACATGACCGATCTCGCAACCGATGCCGTCCGTGGGTGCCCTCGCCGAGTCTGCTTCCAGCCCGTGACGCGAGGCATCCATCGCCGTCGGCTCGATGGTGGCGAGTCCGAGGACGAGTGGCTCGCTGATCTGGCCGGCTGGCAACTGCTGTTGACCAATCATGGCTGCTTCACTGCCCTCACTGCGGCCAGGATCCGTGGCTGGATGCTGCCGCCACTCCCGGATGACACGCCCGTCTTCTTCGCGATGCAGCTGGATGACCCACGGCCTCTGAGAGCCGGCATCCGGACCAGCAGGCATCCCAGCCCCATTCCCCACGAGGACGTGGCAGGTCTCAGGTGCGCCACCCCTGCAGAGACGGTTCTCGCCTGCGCGAGGTGGCTGGCGTTCCTCGACCTGGTGGTCCTGATCGACAGTGCGCTCCATGCCGGTGACGTGACCCTCGAAGAGCTGGAGGCAGTCTGCACACCTCATCGAAGAGGGCGGCGGCCCCTGCTGGCTGCAATCCCGTTGGCCGACGGCCGCGCCGAATCGCCATGGGAGACCCTGCTCCGTCTGCTGCATCTCGTCGTCGGCGTCCAGGTGGAGCCCCAGGTCGAGATCTGGGGCAAGGACGGCGAGTTCATCGCCCGCGTCGACGTGCAGGTGACGGGCACGACGTCGCTGCACGAGTTCGACGGCGGACACCACCGCGATCCGGAGCAGCACCGTGACGACCTCAGGCGAGAGCGACGCCTTGATGCCGAGGGCTACGTCCGCCGTGGTTACACGGCCTCGGACGTCGTTCAGCGACCCCTTGGCGTACTCCGCGATGCCGATCGCGCGGTGGGGCGAGTCCACGATCCGACGCGGATCCGCCCGTGGTTGGCGATGCTGCGGGCCTCGCTCTACACGCCGGCCGGCAGAGCCGCATTCTTGAAGCGCGTCACGATCCGCCCGTCAACTGGCGGGAAACGACATTCAAATCGGTGACACACATGTCGGCCGCCGCCAGTTGCTGCGCGCGCCCGAGTGGATGTGTCGGCCGCCGCCAGTTGTTCGACCCTCGCGAGCTCGCGTCGATCAGCAGGTCAGCAGGTCAGCGGCGCCCGATGATCCCGATCACCGCGGGGGCCTTCTGCTCGACGACCGAGACCCGGAAGCCACCGCGCAGGAGGGCCTCGGAGGTCTTCTTGACGATGTTCGGGACCAGCTCGGGGCGCCCGGCCTCGTAGAAGAAGTAGACCGCTCCGCCGGGGACGACACGCTCGTGCAGCAGCGCGATCTCGTCGTCGCAGCGGCGCACCCAGAAGAGGTTCACGTTGAACGCGAACACCTTGTTGAGGCGCTTCACCGGGACGCGCAGAGTGGCGAGGTCGATCTGGCGGACGACGAGTCGTCCCGCGTCGACGTACTTCTGGTTGCGGCGCTTCGTCCGGTCCACGCCCGACTCGGAACGGTCGATCGCGAACAGCTTGCCGGACTCGAGCTTGCCGCAGATCAGCTCCGCACCAGCACCCGGTCCGCACCCGATTTCGAGGACCTGATCACTGGGCTGGACATCCATGAGCTCCACGGCCCAACGAATGCGCGGCGGGATTGTCTGCACTGGCATGGTCACAGCCTGCCACTTCTGGGTTCACCCGTCAGGCACCGCCACCCGGCGGTCACTCATCGCAGTAGGTTGAGCCCGTGAGTGAACAGTTCAAGGTCGGTGTCGTGGGTGCCCGCGGCAAGGTCGGTGCGGAGGTCTGCCGGGCAGTGGAAGTGGCCCCCGATCTCGCCCTCGTGGCCCAGATCGACGCGGGTGACGACATCGCAGACCTCGTCAGCAGCGGCGCCCAGGCGGTCGTCGACTTCACCCACCCCGACGTGGTGATGGCCAACCTCGAGTTCTGCATCGCCCACGGCATCCACGCCGTCGTCGGCACCACCGGGTTCGACGACGAGCGGCTCGCGCGGCTGTCGAGCGCGCTCGAGAAGAGCCCGGATACTGGCGTCCTGATCGCCCCCAACTTCTCCATCGGCGCGATCCTGATGATGCGCTTCGCCGCCCAGGCCGCGCCGTTCTTCGAGTCCGTCGAGGTCATCGAGTTGCACCACCCGGACAAGGCAGACGCTCCGAGCGGTACGGCGCGGCGTACCGCCGAACTGATCGCGCAGGCCCGCAGGGCCGCCGGCAGCCCGCCGATGCCCGACGCCACCTCGACCGCACTCGATGGCGCGCGCGGCGCCGACGTCGACGGCGTCCGGGTGCACGGGCTGCGCGTGCGCGGACTGGTCGCGCACCAGGAGGTCATCCTCGGCGGTTTGGGGGAGACCCTGACGATCCGTCACGACTCGCTCGACCGGGCGTCGTTCTCGCCGGGCGTGCTGACCGGGCTGCGCGAGATCGCCAGCCATCCCGGCCTGACGGTCGGGCTCGAGCACTTCCTGCCGCTGGACTGAGTCGTTACTGGGGCGTAACCCGGGTCACACCCTCACGTTGAGGTTGGTGTCGATACTCGGGATCGAAAGGACCACGCCCACATGCGTACCCCCACCACCCTCGCCGCCCTGGCGGCCGCCGCAGTCGGACTCGCCGGCCTCGCCGCCACCGGCCCCGCCGGCGCCGCTTCGGCGGATGATGCCATCGCCGCCCTCACTCAGCACCCCGGCATCGCCAGGGCCGCGACCGGTCAGGGCTTCGTCGAGCGCAGCACCCTCGTCGACGCCGACGGCACCACGCACACCCGCGTCGACCGCACCTTCCGCGGCCTGCCGGTCATCGGCGGCGACCTCGTCGTCCACCAGAGCCCCGACGGCGCGCTGGACGCGAGCCAGACCCTGGCCGCACCCCTGAGCCTGGCCACGAAGCCGGCCGTCACCGCCGCCAAGGCCGGCACCAGTGCGCTCGCGCCCTCGAAGATCACCAACGCGATCACGGGCGACCGCGAGGTCAGCGGCAAGACGCTCGTCGTCGACGCCACCGGTGCCACCCCGCGCCTCGCCTGGCAGGTCGTCACCGGCGGTATGCAGGCCGACGGCACGCCCAGCCGTCTCGCGTCGTACGTCGACGCGCGCACCGGCCAGGTGCTGCGCACCGAGCAGGAGATCGTCAACGTGGACGGCCAGGGCCAGTCGCTCTACTCCGGGACCGTGCCGCTGCAGCTGACGCAGTCGGGTGCGGCGTACCAGCTCAAGGACTCGACGCGTGGCGGCACCTACACGACGGATCTCGCCAACAAGACCGACTCGCTCTTCTGCCAGATCTTCCAGGTCGGCTGCCAGGCCGGGACGACCTTCTCCTCGCCGGACACGTCCTTCGGCAGTGGCACCAACGCCAACCGCGAGTCGGCGGGCGTCGACGCGCAGTACGGCACCAATGTCACGTGGGACTACTACAAGTTCGTGCACGGCCGCAACGGCATCTTCGGCGACGGCACCGGCTCCTTCAACCGTGTGCACTACGGCCAGAACTACGTCAACGCCTTCTGGGACGGCTCGAAGATGACGTACGGCGACGGCGACGGTGTGAACTTCGGGCCGCTCGTCTCGCTCGACGTGACCGGCCACGAGATGAGCCACGGCGTCACCGAGAACACCGCCGGGCTGACCTACTCCGGTGAGTCGGGCGGACTCAACGAGGCCACCTCCGACATCTTCGGCACCATGGTCGAGTTCAGCGCGGCCAACACCAACGACCCGGGCGACTACCTCATCGGCGAGGAGTTCGACCTCAAGAACCACGTCGGCTTCCGCCGGATGGACAACCCGATCGCCGACGGCAGCTCGCCGAACTGCTGGAGCACCGGCACCAAGGACCTCGACGTGCACTACTCCTCGGGCGTGGGCAACCACTTCTTCTACCTCCTCGCGGAGGGCTCGGGCGCCAAGACGATCGGCGGCGTGGCGCACAGCTCGCCGACCTGCGACGGCTCGACCGTCGCCGGCATCGGCAGCGACGCGGCCGCCAAGATCTGGTTCCGCGCGCTGTCGGTCTACATGACCTCCGGCACGACCTACGCCCAGGCGCGCACGGCCACGCTCAACGCCGCGCGTGACCTGTACGGCGCCGGCAGCACCCAGCAGAACACCGTCGCGGCCGCCTGGAGCGCCGTCTCGGTGAACTGATCCTCACCACGGTTCTGCACTGGGCGGGTGCGCGACTCTCGGGGACGCGCACCCGCTCGGTGCATGTGAGGAGGCTCAGACGAGCCGGATCAGCGCAGCGACGACCGCGGCGCCGATCACCACGACCAGGAACGGCGCGCGCAACAACAACGCGACGAACGCGAAGGCCAGCCCGGCAGTCCGCGCGTCAACGGTCAGGGACGGCCCGTCCGACCACACCTGTACGACGACGAGCGCCGCGAGCAGGGCCACCGGGATGAAGTCGGCCACCCGCTCGACCAGCGGGTTGTGCAGCACCCGCTCCGGCAGCGAGAGGCCGGCCAGCTTGAGGGCGTAGCAACCGACGGCGGCCACGATGATCGCGAGCCACATCAGCGCTCACCCTGCGGGCCGGTCAGGACGCCGACCAGCAGTGCCACGCCGCCGGCGGCCAGCACGGGCACCCCGGCAGCGGTGACGGGCACCAGGCCCAGCGCGACCGCGCCGGCGCACACCGCCACGACCTGGTTGCGGCGGTCCGAGAGGCGCGGCCAGAGCAGCGCCAGGAACGCCGCGCCGACCGCGGCGTCGAGCCCGAACGCGCGGGGGTCGCCGATCGCCGTACCAGCCAGCGCGCCGGCCAGGGTGGCGGCGTTCCAGAGGACGAAGACGGCCAGCCCGGTGCTCAGGAAGCCGACACGAGCGGCGGAGGTGGAGCCACGGTTGACCGCCATCGCGGTCGATTCGTCGATCAGGATCTGGGCGGCAGCCGCGCGACGGAGGCCGGTGAACTGGAGCAGTGGCGCCAGTCGCAGGCCGTAGAGGGTGTTGCGGGTGCCGAGCAGGATCGCGGTCAGGACACCGCTGATCGGGGCGCCACCCGCAGCGATCACGCCGACGAGGGCGAACTGCGACGCCCCGGTGAAGACGAGCAACGAGAGGGCGCACGCCTGGAAGACGCTCAGTCCCGCCGTCACCGCGACCGCGCCGAAGGAGATGCCGTAGGTGCCGGTGGCGATCCCGACCGCGACGCCGTCGCGGATGATTCCCGAGCGTTCGGCAAGCGGCAGGGGAGCCGTCATCAGCCGATCGCGGTGTGCAGGCGGACCTGCTTGACCGTCGTCGCCCCGGTGCCGTCGAGGTCGAGCTCGCGGTGCGCGCCGTCGGGCGCCCAGCCGGCGTCGGTCAGGAACTTGCGGTGGCCGTCGTCGGTGGCGATCAGCCACGTCACCGCCCGGGTGAACTTGTCGGCCGCGAGGGTGTCGACCGCCGCCTGGAGCAGGCGGGAGCCGTGCCCCTTGCCGCGCTCCTCGGGATCGAGGGTGAGCTCGCTGAGCTCGCCGTCGGTGATCGGGTCGGTGTCGGGGTCGGCGGCCGGTCCGGTCAGGGCGAAGCCGGTCACGCGGTTGCGCTCGAGCGCAACCAGCACGCGGTTGCGGGCGTCCTCGGGCTTGCCGAGCGAGCCGCGCCAGGCCGCCGCGACCGGCCCGGGATCCGAGGGCAGCGCCTCCGCGGGGACGACATCGGCGTACAGCACCCGCCAGGCGCGGACCTGGACAGCGGCGATGGCGTCGGCGTCGTCGGCCCAGGCGATGCGGACGGAGACGTCGGCGGTGGGGTTGCTCATGCCGCCATCCTCACACCCGGCGCACGGCCGAGATGGATCGCACCCGCGATGGAGACGACCAGGCCGGCCAGGACCGCGATCTCCCAGCCCGACCGGACCGTGTCACCGAAGGCGACCACGCCGACGACGGCGGGGATGCAGGTCTGCATGACGATCAGCGGGGCGGTCGACGACGCCACATCGGTACGGCCCAGCGCGACCGAGTAGAGCCAGAACGCCACCAGCCCCAGTGCGGACACGACGACCAGCGCCAGCACCGAGAAGAGCACGTCGTCGGCGGAGAGCCCACGCGTCGTGACGGCTGATCCGGCGTAGCCGAGGCCGGACCAGGCGCCCAGGATGCCCGCACCACCCGCGAGGGCCGGCCGGGCGCCGAGGGCCAGCACCAGGAGCCAGAGGGCGCCGATGCCGACCAGGGTCGCCGTCGAGGTCGTGTGCTCGACCCCGCCGGCACCGGCGGCGACCAGTACCAGGCCGGCGATGACGGCGACGACCGCGAGCCAGCGGCCCGTGTCCAGCCGTTCGTGCAGCCAGAGCGCCGACACGACCGCGGTCACCGGCAGCGACAGCGAGATCGACGCCTGCGCGAGGTAGAGGGGGAGCAGGTAGAGCGCGACGGCGTGCAGGGCGAAGCCGGCGAGATAGGCGCCGACCACGCCGAGCAGCGGCCACGAGCGCACGGCAGCGCGGACGAAGCCGCGCAGGCCGAGGTCGCCGTCGGGCAGGGCGCGCATGGCGTGTGCCTGTGCGACCGCGGCGACGCCGAAGAGCGCAGCCGAGGCCAGCGCGCTGGCAAGTCCGAGGATCACGGGCGGATCAATGGGGCGATCAGCGGTAGTGCTCGGGCAGGGTCTGCCCGATCTTGACCTGCGCCTTGGGCATCCGCATGAACTTCATCTGCAGCGCCCGCATGATGGCGTAGTAGGTCGTGCCCTTGGTGGGCTCGTCGGGGAAGCGGCGGGCGAGCTCGCGGCGCAGCCGGAAGCGCATCAGCAAGATGTCGAACGCGACCAGGAGCACGGTCCCGAGCAGGACGGTGTTGCCGACCCCGACGAGGTAGGTGTTGCCGGAGTAGCCGAGGAGCAGCGTCACGATCAGCAGCGGCACCATCAGCTCCACGAAGGAGAAGCGCGAGTCGACGTAGTCGCGGATGAAGCGGCGTACGGGCCCCTTGTCACGGGCGAGCATGTAGCGCTCGTCGCCGGCCTTCATCCCGGCCCGGACGACCTTGCTCGACTCGGACTTGGCGCCGCGCTGGGCGAGCATCTGCTCCTTGCGGGTGCGAGGGACCTTGGCGCGCGCCTTCG
>JBDSPC010000001.1:0-11298 GCA_039914485.1 Nocardioides sp. | reverse complement strand
TCTTCTTCGCCATGGTCCTAGTTGGGGGACCAGGCGGTGTGGGCCACGTCGGTGGCCGGCAGGGACGGGATGACGTTGATCGCCCGCAGCTCCTCACGCAGCAACGTGGTCACCAGCTCGAGCCGGGCCTCGGGGCTCTCGGCCTCCAGCAGCGACTGGCGCTCGGCCATCGGCAGCGGTGCGAGGGCGGACAGGGTCCACGAGAGGTAGCCGGGGTCGCGGGGCAGGCTGCCCGAGAAGGTCGTGCCCTGCATCGCGCTGACGGCCGCGCGATAGGCGGTGAAGGTGGCGCGGGCCCGATCGTGCAGCGCCTCGCTGCCCTCGATCGGTTGGTCGGGGGAGTCGGTGACGTCGCCGTTGGCGAAGTCGCCGGACGTCTCCAGGCCGGCGAGGATGATGCGATCGCGCGCGGTGGCGACGATCTCGAACGTGCCGTCCTCGTTGTTCTCGACCTCGGTCAGCTGCATCCGCACGCCGACGCGGTAGAGCGACTGGGCGCCGTGGTCGCCGACCTCGTAGCCCTCCCGGATGGCGACGCTGCCGAAGACGCGCTCGCTCGGGTCCTCGATCTGCAGGAGGTGCTGCACGAGCGCGCGGTAGCGGTCCTCGAAGACGTGCAACGGGATGGTGACGCCGGGGAACAGCACCGTGTTGAGGGGAAACATCGGCAGTGTGTCGGTCACGCCAACAACCTAACGCGTGGCCGGGGCATGTCCACCGACCGTCGGCGACTCGGGCTCGCGCGTCGCGACTCCCTAGAATCGACCCATGGCTGAGACAGGAATGCCGATGCGCATGCGTCGGATCGACCTCCGGAGAGCCGGCACCGCCGCGCCCCACGACTATCGCGCTGTCGTCCCGCGCGCGGAGTTCGACGTCGAGACCGCCACACATGCCGTCCAGCCGATCATCCACGCCGTCCGCACACGTGGTGTCGACGCGATCCGTGAGTTCTCCGAGCGGTTCGACGGCGTGGACCGTGAGGACATCGCCGTACCCGTCGAAGCACTGGCCGCCGCCCTCGAGGAGCTGGACCCGAAGGTGCGGGCCGGGCTCGAGGAGTCCATCCGTCGCCTGCGCGCGACGTGTGCGGCCGAGCTCGAGGGCGATGTCACCACCTCCCTCGGCGAGGGCGCCACGGTCACGCACCGCAAGATCGCGGTGGACCGCGTCGGCCTCTACGTGCCCGGCGGGCTCGCGCCGCTGGTGTCCAGCGTGATCATGAACGTCGTCCCGGCCCAGGTCGCCGGGGTGCAGTCGATCGCGCTCAGCAGCCCGCCGCAGAAGAACCGCGAGGGCATGCCCGAGCCGACGATCATGGCCGCGTGCGCGCTGCTGGGCGTCGACGAGGTCTATGCCGTCGGTGGGGCACAGGCGATCGCCATGTTCGCGTACGGCGCCGGATCCTGTCGCCCCGTCGACCTCGTCACCGGCCCGGGCAACATCTATGTCGCCGCCGCCAAGCGGGTGCTGCGCGGCGTGGTCGGCATCGACTCCGAGGCAGGCCCGACCGAGATCGCGATCCTGGCCGACGACAGCGCCGAGGCGTCCTACGTCGCGGCCGACCTGATCAGCCAAGCCGAGCACGACCCGATGGCCGCGTCGGTGCTGGTCACCGACTCGCTGACGCTGGCCGACGACGTCGATGCCGAGCTGGAGAAGCAGGTCTTCGCCACCCGGCACACCGGCCGCGTGCAGACCGCGCTGACCGGCCAGCAGTCGGCGATCGTGCTGGTCGACGACGTCGAGCAGGGCCTCGACGTGGTCAACGCCTACGCCGCCGAGCACCTCGAGATCCACACGCGCGACGCGCGCGCGATCGCCGCCCGGGTGCGCAACGCCGGTGCGATCTTCGTAGGTGCCTTCGCACCGGTGTCGCTGGGCGACTACTGCGCCGGCTCCAACCACGTGCTGCCGACGGCCGGCTGCGCCTGCCACAGCAGCGGCCTCTCCGTGCGCGCCTTCCTCAAGTCCGTCCACGTCATCGACTACTCCCGCGACGCGCTCGTGGAGGTGGCCGACCACGTCGTCACGCTCGCCGAGGCCGAGGACCTGCCGGGTCACGGTGCCGCGGTGAAGGTGCGGTTCTCGCAATGAGCTTCCCCCCGATCCGGGAGGAGCTGCGCGGCATCGAGCCCTATGGCGCCCCGCAGCTCGACGTGCCCGTCCAGCTCAACGTCAACGAGAACCCCTACGGCCCCTCGCCCGAGGCGGTCGCCGACATCGCGGCTGCCGTCGCGGCTGCCGCGGCCACGCTGAATCGCTACCCCGACCGCGAGTTCACTGCCCTGCGCGAGGGGTTGGCGGCGTACCTCAACACCTCCGGCGGCAGCGACATCACGCCCGACATGGTGTGGGCGGCCAACGGTTCCAACGAGGTGATGCTGCAGATCCTGCAGGCCTTCGGCGGTCCCGGACGAACCGCCCTGAGCTTCGCGCCGACCTACTCGATGTATACGGAGTACGCCCGCAACGCGATGACCGACTGGGTGATCGGCCATCGTGCCGAGGACTTCTCCCTCGACCTCGAAGCGGCCCGCTCGCTCATCGTGGAACGGAAGCCGTCGGTCGTGCTTCTGCCGTCGCCCAACAACCCGACCGGCACGGCGCTGCCGCCCGAGGCCGTCTCGATGCTGTGCGAGGCCGTGGGCGACGGGATCCTCGTCGTCGACGAGGCGTACGGCGAATTCCGCCGCGAAGGCGTGCCGAGCGCGCTCGAGCTGCTGCCGAGGCACCGCAACCTCGTGGTCAGCCGGACGATGAGCAAGGCCTTCGCCCTGGCCGGCGCGCGGCTCGGCTACCTCGCGGCGGATCCCGCGATCTGCGACGCGATCCGGGTGGTGCGGCTGCCCTACCACCTCTCCGCCGTCACCCAGGCGACCGCGTCGGCCGCACTGCGGCACGCACCCGAGCTGCTCGGCAACGTCGCCGAGCTCCGCGCCGAGCGCGACCGCACCGTGGTGTGGCTGCGCGAGCAGGGGCTCGAGGTCTCCGACAGCGACGCCAACTTCGTGCTCTTCGGTAGGTTCGCCGACCGGCACGCCGTCTGGCAGGGTCTGCTGGAGCACGGCGTGCTGATCCGGGAGACCGGGCCCGACGGCTGGCTGCGGGTGTCGATCGGCACCGCTGACGAGATGACCGCATTCAAGGACGCACTGACCACCGTGATGAAGGACCAGACATGAGCCGCACTGCCAGCCTCGAGCGGGAGACCTCCGAGTCCAAGATCAGCATCGAGCTCGACCTCGACGGTTCGGGACGCTCCGACATCACCACCGGCGTCGGGTTCTACGACCACATGCTGACCGCGTTCTCGCGGCACTCCCTGGTCGACCTCAAGGTGCACGCCAACGGCGACACCCACATCGACGGGCACCACACCGTCGAGGACACCGCCATCGTGCTGGGCCAGGCCTTGCGCGAGGCGCTCGGCGACAAGGCCGGCATCCGCCGCTTCGGCGACGCGACCGTGCCGCTCGACGAGGCGCTCGTGCAGGCCGTCGTCGACGTCTCCGGGCGCCCCTACTGCGTGCACACGGGCGAGCCCGAGGGCCAGATCTACGTCGCGATCGGTGGCGCGGGCGCCAACGGTGCGGCCTACCAGGGATCGCTCACGCGCCACGTCTTCGAGACGATCTCCTTCCACGCGCACCTCGCGCTGCACGTCCGGGTGCTCGCCGGCCGCGACCCGCACCACCTGGTCGAGGCGCAGTTCAAGGCCTTCGCGCGTGCCTTCCGCGACGCGATCGCCAACGACTCGCGAGAGCAGGGCGTGCCGTCGACCAAGGGCACGCTCTGAGCCCCGTCGTCGTCGTCCTCGACTACGGATCCGGGAACCTCCGGTCCGTAGTCCGGGCGACCGAGCGTGCCGGTGCCAGCGTCGTCCTGACCAGCGACTTCCAGACCGCGCTCGACGCGGACGGCCTGATCGTGCCGGGCGTCGGTGCCTACGCCGCGTGCATGGAGGGCCTGCGCGCGGTCAAGGGCGAGCGGATCATCGGCCGCCGCCTCGCCGGCGGCCGACCGGTGCTCGGCATCTGCGTCGGCATGCAGATCCTCTTCGCCCGCGGCGTCGAGCACGGGGTCGAGACCGACGGCTGCGGCGAGTGGCCGGGCACGGTCTCGCGCCTCGAGGCGCCGGTCGTGCCGCACATGGGCTGGAACACGGTCGCCGTCCCGTCCGGGACGACGCTGTTCGCCGGCGTCGAGGACGAACGTTTCTACTTCGTGCACTCGTACGCCGCCCGCAGCTGGGACCTCGTCACGAACGACCGCACCGCAGCCCCGCTGGTGACGTGGGCCGAGCACGGCGGTGACCGGTTCGTGGCGGCCGTCGAGAACGGTCCGCTGTCCGCGACCCAGTTCCACCCCGAGAAGTCGGGCGACGCCGGCGCGGCGTTGCTGCGCAACTGGGTCGGGTCGCTCTGAGCGAGACAACCTTTCGTTGTGGGGCGGCGTCGCAGTTGCATGAGCCGAAACACCTTCGTCCTGACCGCGGCGTTCGCGGTCGTGGGCGCCACCCTTGTCCCCGCCGTGGCCGGCGCCGAGCCCGGCGTGGCGGCGTCGACGTGTCTTGGCAAGCCGGTGACGATCGTCGCCACACCCGACGCCACCGTCGGCACGGAGGGCGACGACGTGGTGGCGATGACCCCGTCGGGCTGGTCCACCTTCGACGCGCGCGGCGGCAACGACACGATCTGCCTGGCACTGGGGATGGCGTTCAACAACCCTCGTGACTCGATTCCGCCGACCGGCCTGCTCGACGCCGGCGCCGGCGACGACGTGGTCGTGAACGAGGCCACGGAGTCGCCGGGCGCAACCATGTCCGTCGGACTCGGCGTCGGAGAAGACACGTTCACGGGCAACGGCACCCCCGCGAGTGTCTTCGCCGACTCCTCGGTCGTCTACGGACTGCCGCCCAGCCCTCCCGCCGGGAGCCAGCGCGACCTCATCGACGCCGGCACCGGGGGAGGGGCGGTGACCTCGGTGGCGCCGGTCGGTGGCCTGAACGAGGACCGGATCGTCTTCGGCGGGGGCGCGGCCCAGGTCGTGTACGGCGGCGCCATGGGCCCATCAGGGCTGGTTGACATCACGGCCGCTGGCTCCTCACCGAGCCTGTGGTTGCCCCAGCCCGGCGCGGTCGAGCCGGTCGGGCGCGGGGAGCTGAGGATCGACAACGTCGGCCGCCGGGCCACCGTGGGCGGTGCGCAGGTGATGACCTGGAGCGGTCAGTTCAGCACCTTCAGCTTCGGCCAGGACGGCGGCACGTCATCAGGGCTGCCCGTGTCCTTCGTCGGCTCCGAAGCGGACGAGGACGTGACGGTGTCGGGCTGTCCGGTCGGAGACATCCGCCTGGGTGGTGGCGACGACAGCTTGAGCGTTCATGCCTACAACGACGCGTTCGTCCCACGCTCTGCCGACGGTGGCCCCGGGTCCGACAGTGCGGTCCTGGAGACCGCGTGCGTGACCATGCGCGTCGCTGTGACTCGTGACATCTCGTGTGACGGCTTCTCCGGACCGTTCGGGGGATTCGATGAGGTGATCGCGACCTCGCTGCGGAGCGGCAGCACAGTCAATCTCGTCGGCTCCGCGACTGCCGAGCGGCTGGTCGCCAGCGGTGGCCGGGTCACGGTCCACGGGCGGGGTGGTGCCGACGAGATCGGCGTCGACGATGCAAGCACGACGCGCGTCTCCGGTGGGGGCGGCGCGGACGACATCTGGGCCTCGGGCGGCGATGTGATCGTGAAGGGGCAGACCGGTAGCGATCGCATCGAGCTCTTGGGACCGGAGGGCGGCCGGGCGCCGGCCGTGACCCGCCAGGTTGCGCTCGGAGGTCGCGGGGCCGACCAGCTCCGTGGCACCGATGAGACGCAGGGCGATCGCCTCGTGGGCGGGCGCGGGAAGGACCAGGCGAACGGGAAGGGCGGGAAGCACGACCGCTGCGTCGCCGAGGCCACCAAGAACTGCGAGCGGATCTAGACGTGCGCCCAGCTCGCTCTCGTTGCGGCCGTCGCCCTGCTCCTCGTGTGTACGGCGATGCCGGCCCACGCAGCCACGCGAAGCCGGGAGGACCCGGTGGCGTCCGTGGGCGAGCCGCGTCCGCCGTACGACCTCAGACGAGTGACCCGAACGAGTGTCTCTTCGACGGGGCTCCGCTGCGCGACCTCAGTGGCTCGACCAGCACGTCGGACACCTCCGAGGTCCTGGACGAGGTCGTCTCGTCGGGCCGGCTCACCTCGGGCTGAGTGGTCACGGGCTGCAGCGCGCGCCCGGGCACCTGACATCGTGGAGCCATGACCTCCTCGAACACGTCGCCCGCTCCCGTCGTCGTCGTCACCGGCGCCAACGGACTCGTGGGGAGCCACATCGTCGCCGCGCTCAGCGACCGACAGGCGACGGTCCTGGCCGTCGTACGGCGGGCGGGGACCGCACCGGTCCTGCCCGGGGTCGAAGAGCGGGTCGGCGATTTCGCCGATCCGGCCTTTGCCGCGGCCGTGGTGGCGGGAGCGGATGCGCTGGTCACCACGGTGCATCCCATGGGAGATGACGGGGCGGGCCAGCGGAGGGTGTGACAGGACGGGACGCTCGTCATCGCCCGTGCGGCCGCGAAGGCAGGGGTGGACCGCCTGGTGCACCTGTCGACCGCGGCGGTCTACGACCGGCGGCCCGGGCGCGGCGACGTGGACGAGCACGCGGACCTGGCTCCGGACGATGCGGGCGACTACGCGGTGATCAAGCGTGACCTCGACGCGGCGCTGGCCGAGGTCGGCGGGATCACCAGGGTGCTGCTGCGGCCCCCCGCGATCCTCGGCGCCGGCGATTCGTCGGTGTGGAACACGCGCCGCCCCGCGCAGCTGCGCGAGGACGAGAGCGCGCGGCACGTGGTGCCGGAGCAGACGTTCGCCTGGGTGCACGTGGATGACCTGGCGCGGCTGGCTGCGGACGTCGCCGTGGGTGTCGTCGCGGCATCCGTCGACCCGGAGAAGGGCCCGGTCGTGGGCAGCTGCACCGCGGTCAACGTGGCGAGCGGGCGGGCGACGCAGCGGGACTATGTCGAAGCCGTGACCGGCGCCCTCGGCGTGGAGCCGGTGTGGGACGACGAGCCGGCTTGGACCGGGCAGATCATGGCTGATCGGGCGCGCCGGTGGGGCTGGCAGCCCCAGGTCGATCTGGAGCAGGCGCTGGCCGAGCTCGAGGCGGGGCTGCGGCCCGGTTCCTAGGCGCGAAGGTCCGCTTCGGCCAGCGAGCCCAGCCGCAGCAGCTGCTTGCGTGCCATCACCAGGTCGCCCAGCGAGAGCGCCGGGGCGAGCCACGGCCGGGTCCTGGCGACGACCTTGAGCAGGAGGCGGGTCCGCTCGCCGGCCGGCACGACGACGTACGACATGTGGGCGCCCATGATCGTGGCCGTGAGGTGCTCGCCCGGCTCGACGGAGACCACCCGGCCCTGGTCACGGCCGAATGCGCGCGTGAACGGGTCGCCGACCCGGGGCTCGGGAAGGTCGCGTCGTCCGGCAGGGGAGCGCCGACCGAGGTTGTCGATGAGGTCGTAGGAGTACGGCGCGAGGCGCACCTGCCGCAGTCGCGCCCACACGGTCGCGGGGTCGGCGTCGACCCACACGCCTCGCCATGCTTCGAGGGTGGGATCCCGGACGAGGTCGTCGCACGGGTAGTGCCGGTGCGTCTCCGCGTCGCTCACGCCCCAGCGGTCCCCGATCATGCCTCGATCCTGCCACGGGTCGCCGGCCGGGGTGGGACCTTGACGTACCCCCTGCTGGGGATTGCCGGGGTGTGCCGTCGGGAATACGTTCGCTGCACGGTTCGCGGCAGTGCAGCCGCGCCGGGAGGGAAACCGCCATGGCCCGCAGCCGTGCCCGCATGCTCGCCGTCGTTGCCGCCGCCGCGCTCGCCTTCACGGCCGCTGGCACCCAGGCGGGTGCCCAGGCCGGTGGCCGGGGTGGTCACGGCCCGGGGCAGGCCGACCCGCCGACGAAGGTCGTGATCATCGTCGTCGACGCGCTCAGCAAGGAGATCGTCGAGAAGTACGACATGCGCAACGTCGAGGCGCTGATGAAGGACGGCGTCGACACCCCCAACGGCTACCTCGGCCACACCGGGTCGGTCACCGTCGTCACGCACAACGTCGTCACGACGGGCGCAACGCCCAAGCACATGGGCTGGACGACCGAGGGCTATCGCGACGTCGACGGCCTCCTCGGCGCTCCGGGCGGCCTCTACATCACCAGCAACTTCGGCCGCGCGCAGATGGCGCCGCTGCAACAAGCCGCGGGCTACCCGCACCTGTCCGACTACCTCGACGACACCGGCAAGGTGTTCACCGTCAGCCCCAAGGGCTACGCCGCCTACGGTCTCAGCGGTCCCGGCTCGGCGAACACCTCGACGATCACGTTCGGCAGCAAGACCTGCCCCGTCCCGGGGAGCAACCCTCCCGCCACCACTCGCCACCGCGCTCCGACGGGGTGGAACGTGCCGGCCTACTTCTCGGCCGACTGCGGCTCGCGCTGGGTGGTCGCGCGCGACACCGGGTACGACACGATCCAATACCCGGCCCAGCTCTACCCGGCCACCGACGACCGCTACGTGGTCGGCCACGACCCGGCCCACCAGGGCGGCGACGTCTGGGCGACGGACGCGGTGCTCGAGATCATGAAGCAGGAGGGCCACGGCTGGAGCGGCATCTTCGTCAGCCTCCCGGGCGTCGACAAGGCCGCGCACATGTGGGGCAGCGTCAACGACCCGGAGGGCGCGACGCCGGGCTACGACGCGATGACGCACATGAAGTACGCCACCGAGACCGCCGACGCGCAGGTCGGCCGGATCATGGACGCGCTGAAGGCGAGCGGTGATCTCGACAACTCTCTCGTCGTCCTCACCGCCGATCACGGCTCCGTGGCCGCGGCGGACGGGCACTTCCACGGCGACTTCGAGCCGGAGAACGACTACGGCTACTACAACTGGTACTACGGCTCGCCGCTCAACGACGTCCCCTACCTGCGCCCGCAAGACGCGCTCCTCCCGCTCATCAACGGCACCGACGACGGCACCGGGACGACGAACATCGGTTTCTCCTACAGCGACTCCTCGCTCAACGTCTGGCTCAAGAACCAGTCGTCCGCGAACCTCGACGAGGCCGCGGCGATCATGGAGAACCTGCCCGACGTCACGGCGGTGTGGCGACGAGACGGTGACCACTACGACCGCGTCTCCGCCGTGAGGTGGAACAGGATGGGCTCCGGTGGCGAGCGGAGCTGGTTCGCCCGGAAGGCGCAGGAGCTGGTCGACACCCAGGCCGCCGACTACGGACCCGACCTGATCGCGACGCTGCCCGACGACACGACGTACAGCGTCCTCGGCGACCACGGCGGCATTCAGCGTGCGACGCAACAGATCCCGATCGTCTTCGCCGGCGCCAACATGTCCGACAAGGACCTGCGCGAGGAGGTCCTCTCTGTCGACATCATGCCGACGATCCTCAGGGCGATGGGGATTCCGTCGACCTACCCGATGGACGGCATCGCGTACGACCTGCCGACCCTGCGCAAGCGCGATCACTAGGGCTCGCGTCTCGCATCGGCGCCGCCGGGCCTGCGTGGCGGTGTACGGCTCCTAGGATCGAGCCATGAGCGACTACCTCGAACTCCTGCCCGCGGTGGACATCAAGGGCGGGCAGGCCGTCCAGCTCGTCCAGGGCGTCGACGGCTCGGAGAAGCGCTTCGGCGACCCGGTCGAGGCGGCCCTGCGCTGGCAGGAGGCGGGCGCCGAGTGGATCCACCTGGTCGACCTCGACGGTGCGTTCGGGCACGGCCACAACCGTGAGCTGCAGGCGAAGATCGTCGGCACGCTCGACATCTCGGTCGAGATGAGCGGCGGCATCCGCGACGACGAGTCGCTGCGGGCCGCGATGGCGACCGGCTGCCGACGCGTCAACATCGGCACGGCTGCGCTGGAGAACCCCGAGTGGTGCGCCCAGGCGATTGCCGAGTACGGCGACCGCGTGGCCGTCGGTCTCGACGTCCGCGGTCGCACGCTGGCCGCGAGGGGCTGGACGAGCGAGGGCGGCGACCTCTACGACGTGCTGGCACGTCTCGACGGAGAGGGCTGCGCGCGCTACGTCGTCACCGACGTCAACAAGGACGGCATGCTCCAGGGCCCGAACCTCCAACTGCTGCGCGACGTGTGCGCCGCGACCGACAAGCCCGTCGTGGCCAGTGGTGGCGTGACGACGCTGGCGGACATCGAGGCGTTGATGGGCCTCGTCCCCGAGGGCGTCGAGGGCGCGATCGCCGGGACGGCTCTCTACGAGGGCCGCTTCACGCTCGAGGACGCCCTCGCCCTCACGAAGCCGCAGCGATGAGCCTCGCCGTACGCGTCATCCCGTGTCTTGACGTCGACAACGGCCGCGTCGTCAAGGGCATCAACTTCAAGGAGCTCCGCGATGCCGGCGACCCGGTGGAGCTGGCGAGGACCTACGACGCCGAGGGCGCCGACGAGCTGACCTTCCTCGACATCTCGGCCTCCCACGAGGGACGCGCGACCACGATGGAGGTCGTCTCGCGGTGCGCGGAGGAGGTCTTCATCCCGCTCACCGTCGGCGGGGGAGTGAGCAGCGTCGGGGACGTCGACCGCCTGCTCCGCGCCGGCGCCGACAAGGTCGCGATGAACACCGCTGCCATCCACCGGCCCGAGCTGATCGCCGAGGTCGCCGACCGGTTCGGCAACCAGGTGCTCGTGCTCTCGGTCGACGCGCGCCGGGTCGCGGACGGACGCTTCGAGGTCACCACCCACGGCGGTCGCAAGAGCGCAGGCCTGGACGCGATCGAGTGGGCCGCCCGCGCCGCCGAGCTCGGCGCCGGCGAGATCCTGCTCAATGCGATGGACGCCGACGGCACACAGGACGGGTTCGACCTCGAGCTGATTCGCGCCGTACGCCGCGAGGTCTCCATCCCCGTCATCGCCAGCGGGGGAGCGGGCGCCGTCGAGCACTTCGCGCCCGCCGTCGACGCCGGCGCCGACGCCGTGCTCGCGGCGACGGTCTTCCACTTCGGCACGCTGCGTATCCCCGAGGTGAAGCAGACTCTGCGCGACGCGGGCCACCCGGGCCGCTGACCGATCAGCCCTCGGGCACCCCGCAGTAGCCGTAGCGCTGGCCCGTTGCCCACTGGTCGCTGGTGGGCCACTCGAAGGTCCATGTGTACTTCAGCTCGCCCTTCGCCCGTTGGGCGGCGGCGTCCTTGCAGGTGGAGTTGGCCTTGGCCTCGACGCCCTTGTCGCGGTAGGCCG
>JBDSPC010000144.1:0-8682 GCA_039914485.1 Nocardioides sp. | reverse complement strand
GAGCGTGTGCGCGTCGTCGTACACACTCGGGCTCCAGCGCGAGCGCAACGGTTCGGCGAGCTCCTCGGCCCCGGGCTGTGGTGCTCGAAGCGCGGTCACGGCGCAAGTATCCCGGTCGTACCCAGCGATCAGGCGCCCAGCCCAGCGATCAGGCTCCCAGCCCGTCGAGGTAGGCGGCAAAGCCGTCGGGGGCGCGGGAGGTGCGTCGGCCCGACGTCGTCACGGGCGGACCACCGGGGGCGACCCACGAGCGGCCGGCTTGACGCAAAGCCGTGACGAGCTCGACGTCCTCGTGGGCCGGGATCGAGCGGAATCCCCCGACCGAGCGGTAGGCCGCCAGCGAGAACCCCAGGTTGGCGCCGTGGACGTGGTCGTGGCCGTCGGTCAGGCTGTGCCGGGCCCACCACCTGTCCATCTCGTCGGCCGTCAGGTCGCCGGGGACGGGTCGCACCGTACCCACGACCAGGTCGTGCCCCGCGCTCGCGAAGCCGACCTGGTGGAGCAGCCAGGCCGGCGGGACCATGCTGTCGGCGTCGGTGTTGGCCACCCACAACGGTCCGCGCGGCAGCCTGGTCGCCCACGCGGCCGCTGCGTCGACGCCGGCGGCGCGCGCGGCCCCGACGCAGCCCACCTGCACCGGCACGGCCGTGACTCCCGCACGTCGCGCGACCACCTCCGCCGAGCCGTCCTGGCAGGAGTCGAGCACCACGATCACCCGGCACTCGACGTCGGTGTGCACTCCTCTCAGCACGGAGACCGCCCGGGCCACGGAGTCGAGGCAGGCGGGGAGGAGCTCCTCCTCGTCGCGGGCCGGGATCACCACGGCCACCGCTCCCGGGGTGCTCATGCGGGGTCCCTGCGGCCTTGTTCGGGGGAGCGAAGCGGAGGAGAAGAAGGTCGTGGGGTGCTCATGCGGGCCGCCCCAGCACGTGCAGCACGAAGTCGGGATCGTGGTGCTCGGCCACGATCGGCGCGCCCGTGGCGAGGAACGCCTCGTGCACGGCGGGCCCGGCGAGCGGCCAGCCGACCGGCTGGTGGCGCCAGTGGCACAGGAGGAGGTGGCCGGTCCCGGTCAGCGACCCGAGACTGAGCTCGACCACGGCGGCGAGCTGTCGCGGACTGAGGAAGTAGCCCACCTCCGACACGGACACGAGGTCGAAGCTGCCGCTGGGCCACTCGTCCGGTACGGCGGCGCGCCGGACCTCGACGTGATCGAGCGTCGCCGTCCGCTCGGCGGCCGCGGCGATCGCGGTCACGCTGTTGTCGATCGCCAGCAGGCGCCCGCACCGCTGGGCGAGATCGACGGCCAGCGCGCCGACGGAGCACCCGACCTCGAGCGCCTGCTCGTAGCGGTCCCGCGGGAGGCTCGCGAGGCTGATCGCGCGCTTGCGGCGTTCGTAGTCGGAGTCCACGAGCCAGGGGTCCGATCGCTCACGGTGGACCAGCTCGAGCGCCTCGTCGGAGACCGGCTCGTCGTCCTCGAGGAACAGCTCGACGTCGCGACGGAAGTGGGCCAGGAACGAGTCGTCGAGCAGGACCTCGTCGCCCGGCGCGGACGAGAGCGGCTCCACCTGGCTGGCGTGCGCGGCCACGGCCGCCCGCTTCACGGACCGGATCGTGTCGTCGAGCGGGAGCAGCCTCGTGTGCCGCCAGGGCACGTCGGCCTCGCTCCCCCAGTGCCACATCCAGACCGGGTACTCGAGCAGGCGCGCATCCGTCCGCGCGGCCGCGACGGCCGCCGCCAGCCCCGCCGCCTCGTGGTCGGGGTGACCGTCACCGCGCCACGGCGCGCAGAGCACCACGTCAGCACCGTCGGTGCCGATCGTCGCAACGAGCGCGGCAACCACCTCCTCCACGTGGTCGGCGAGCGACCCGTCGGGCAGGCCCAGGCAGGACACGCCCGCACCCGGCGCGAGGCGGGCGATGGCCTGGCCGAGCTCCTGGCGGCGTACCCCCTCCAGCAGGCTCGGCGGGTGGGTCGGCGACGAGGGGTGCGAGCCTTCGCCGGCCGTCGCACAGACCACCTCGACCTGCCAGCCGGCCACGGCTGCGGTGCGGATCAGGCCACCGGCACCGAGGGTCTCGTCGTCCGGGTGCGCCCCGACCACGACCAGCCGTCCGGGAGTGGTCGGCAGGTCGAGCTCGTGGACCTCGTGCGCTGCCAACGCGCTCGTCCAGGCCGACGCCGGGGTCCCGGCCTCGTCGTGCCGGAAGTCGGGCCCGGTCACCACGACGCGGTCGCCGACCGGAGGAGCTCGCCGCCGAGGGCGGCCTGGTCGCGCTCCGCGTGCCACTGCCGCAGGTAGAGCTCGAGGTCGGCCACGCGGCGGGCGTGCTCCTCGTCGGTGGCGAGCGGCCCCGGGCCGAGCCCGTGCGCAGCCCGTCGCAGCACGTCCTCGGCGGCGAGCGCCACGACCTGGCGCACCCGCAGCGCCACCCGCCAGCCGGCGGGGCCCGTCACCTCGCCCGCGTCCACAGCGACTGCGGCATCGGCCAGGACGCACCGGGCCGCGTGCAGCGCGGCGTCCACCGCGCCGAGGTGCATCAGCGCGATCTGGTCGGGCGGGCGGCCGGCCGAAGCCGCCAGCATTCTCCGCGCCACACCGACCACGCCGCCGTACCAGATCGCGGCCACGCCGATCGCTCCCCAGGTGAAGCCGGGGCGCTCGAGGTACCACCCCGGAGCCCCTACCGCGGTGGCCGGCACGTGATCGAAGTCGAGCGGACCTGAGTCCACGTCCGGCAGCCCCCGCGCGACCCACGTGCCGGCCACCGCGGTGACCCCTTTGTCGTGCAGGTCGACCGCGAACAGCTGCCGCTCGTCGCCCACCCGCGCACTCACCAGCGCGTGGTCGAGCACGCCCCCGAGCGAGCACCAGGGCTTGCGCCCGTCCAGCCGGTACGCCGCAGCGTCGGCCGTGGCCCGCAACGGCTCACCTGGACCCTCGGCGGCGAAGACACCCCACGTGCCAGGGAGGGGAGACGATCCCGCCTGGCCGAGGATGGCGAGCGCGTCGAGATGCGGCTCGAGGACGCGTGCCACCGTCAGGTCCGCCGCGCCCACCGTGGCCAGCGCCGACCACAGGTGAGCCGTGCTGCCCGAGCCGGGCACCGGCAGCTCGCCCCCGAGCTCGTCGACCAGCTTGAGCGCGGCCGGCACATCACCGGCGCGCTCGCGCGCCCTGGCCCAGACGTCGCCCAACCGCACCCGGTCCGGTTCTGTCGGCTGCCCGATCTCGACCGGTCCGTCGTCAGGCACGCACGTCTCGGTCCCAGTGGCGCAGCGCAGTGCACAGCGAGACGAACGCCGACGCCTCGTCCGGGCCCGCCAGGTCCGCGAAGCCCTCGTCCGTCTCCACGCCGGCCGCGGCGAGCAGGGCACCGGCGTCGGCTCCGACACCGATGAACTTGTGGTGGGCGAAGGCGTCGCTGAC
Organism: Nocardioides sp.; assembly: GCA_039914485.1. GTDB lineage: Bacteria > Actinomycetota > Actinomycetes > Propionibacteriales > Nocardioidaceae > Nocardioides. The sequence goes on along the minus strand of JBDSPC010000144.1, from coordinate 5,248 downwards.
GAAGTCCTGGGCGCTGACCCGACCGGCGAGGTCCGCGGCCCCCTCGGCGGACGGCACGAGCGCGACCGCGTCGAAGAGGACGGAGGGTCCGCCGTCGATGGCGTGGTGCGGCGTGACGGAGCCGCCACCCTTGAGCTTGACGGGCCCGATGGCCGGGGCGACGTACTCCACGACCGCACCGGCGTCCTCGAAGGCCGACGTGACGGCGTTGACGACGACCTTGTCGCTGCCGTTGGTGACGAGTACGCCGAGCTTGCGACCGGCGAAGGTCTCGGGTCCGTTGAGCAGGATGCTGAGCGCGGGCGACTCCGGCAGGTCCGTCCTGGTCGTCACGGCTGCCTGAGCAGCGTCGGGAAGCGGCATGGCCAGCTTGCCCGCGACCGCTTCAGCGAGGTCGTCGTGGACGTTGCGGAGGTTGGCGAGCATCCGGGTGCGGATCTTCGAGTCCTCGACCTTGCCCAGCTCGAAGCCGAACGCCGCGACGATGTGCTCGCGCTCGACCTCGGTCTGGCTGATGAAGAACTGCCGCGCCTGGCTGTAGTGGTCGGCGAAGGACTCGGCCCGCAGCCTCCGCGTCGGCCCCTGCTCCTGCCTCATCACGCTCTGGTAGCCCTGCGTGACGTCGGCCCGGGGTCCTCGGTCGTCACCGCTCAGGGAGTTGGGCTCGTAGTTGCCGCGGCCCCGCTGTGGATCGGTCTGCATGTGGCCGTCGCGCTGGAAGTGCATGACCGGGCAGCGGGGCGCGTTGACCGGGAGCTGGGTGAAGTTGGTGCTGCCCAGCCGCTTGAGCTGGGTGTCGAGGTAGGAGAAGTTGCGGCCCTGCAGCAGCGGGTCGTTGCTGAAGTCGACGCCGGGGATGACGTTGTGGGTGCCGAACGCCACCTGTTCGGTCTCGGCGAAGACGTTGTCCACGACGCGGTCCAGGGTCAGCCGGGCGATGACCCGGACCGGCAGCACCTCCTCGGGGATGAGCTTGGTGGAATCGAGCACGTCGAAGTCGAACTCGTCCGCGAACTTGTCGTCGAAGACCTGCACGCCGAGGTCCCACTGCGGGAGGTCGCCGCTGTCGATCGCGGCGTAGAGGTCGCGGCGGTGGAAGTCGGGGTCGGCACCGTTGATCTTGAGCGCCTCGTTCCAGACCACCGACTGCAGGCCCTGCCGCGGCTTCCAGTGGAACTTGACGAAGGTGTCGTCCCCGTCGGCGTTGACGAAGCGGTAGGTGTGGACGCCGAAGCCCTCCATGAACCGGAACGAGCGCGGGATCGCGCGGTCGCTCATGGCCCAGAGCAGCATGTGCGTGGACTCCGGCATCAGCGACACGAAGTCCCAGAAGGTGTCGTGGGCGGACGCGGCCTGCGGCCAGCCCCGGTCCTGCTCCTCCTTGACCGCGTGCACCAGGTCGGGGAACTTCATCGCGTCCTGGATGAAGAAGACCGGGATGTTGTTGCCGACGATGTCCCAGTTGCCCTCCTCGGTGTAGAGCTTCACGGCGAAGCCACGCACGTCACGCGCCAGGTCGGGAGAGCCGAGGTTGCCGGCGACGGTGGAGAACCGGACGAACGCCTCCGTCTTGTGGCCCTTGCGCTGGAACGGCGCGGCCCGCGTCAGGTCCGGGATCGGGTCGAGGCACTCGAGGGTGCCGTGTGCGCCGTACCCGCGAGCGTGGACGACCCGCTCCGGAATGCGCTCGTGGTCGAAGTGGAAGATCTTGTCGCGGAGCGCGAAGTCCTCGAGCATCGTCGGGCCGCGCTCGCCGACCTTCAATGAGTTCTGGTCGTCACCGAGCGGCGTGCCGGTGGACGTCGTCATCCGCTCGCCGCGCTTGACGCCCTGGTGCAGCTCGTCCCCCTCGCCGCGCTGGTCGGGGGTGGTGGTCGGTCGCTTGATGGCCATGGCCAACCCTTCGGATCGAGACGAACGGGCGCGGTCGCTGCCCGGTCCTCGACGCTAGTCACGAACTTTCCCGGCCGGTCCACCCCAGCGGGTCATCGTCGGTGCCGCTGACCCCTCTAGGGGTGCGGCGACGAGACGTCCGACCGAGCATCGTGGCGACCATGACCTTCCTCAGCACCACGGTGCGCGCCACCCATCTCCTGACCAACGCGGCCTGGTTCGGGGGATCCCTGATGGGGGCAACCGGGCTCGGCGCCGCCGCCGCGGTCGGAGACGACCCCGAGGAGCGGGCCGAGATCTCCAGCGACGGCTGGAGCACCTGGGGCCCGATCCAGGGTGGGGCGATCGCCCTGCACCTCGTCAGCGGGCTGGCGATCGTGGCCGACAACCGTCGTCGCACCCTGCTCCACCCGCCGACGACGGCGGCCGTGGGGATCAAGACCGCGATCACGGCAGCGGCCGTGGCCGCCTCGGCAGCGGCCTACCTCAACGGCCACGCCCTGGGCGAGGCCGTGAAACGTCAGGACGACGACCCGGCAGCGCACGAGGAGGCGCGCACCCGTCGAGATCGCCTCCGCTGGCTGCGGTGGGCGACGCCCGCCGCGACCGGAGGGCTGCTCGTCCTCGACGCGTATCTGGGTGAGCAGCAACGCGGGGCGGCCGGGCTGCTCGACCGGCCGCTCGCCTCGCTTCGCGGACGCCGTTGACCTGCCGGGTCCTCACCGGGTTTGGGCAGCGGGCTCAGGTGGCACAAGCCTGAGCAACACGACAACCACTGGGGGACCCATGACTCACCGCAAGCGCCTCAGCGCGCTCGCCATCGTCGCGATGCTGAGCCTCGTGCTCACCAGCCTGGTCGGCTCGCCGGCCGACGCCAAGCCCCGTCAGGGCAAGGCGAAGGTCAGCTACGGCAGCACGGCCTGGGTGGCCGGGACCTCGGGCTACGCGATCAAGGGCAAGGTCAGCGGCCGCAAGCACCGCAGGGTTCAGCTCCAGGTCAAATGGGCCGACGGCTGGCACACGATCGACAAGGCGAAGACCAAGCGCAAGGGCAAGTTCAAGATCACGGGCAGCCTTGACTGGTACGGCGCCCACAAGCTGCGCGTCGTCGCGCCGAAGACCCGCCGCGACCGGGTCAAGGTGTTCAAGACCAAGAAGTTCAAGATCGCGGTGCCGTGGATCCCGCGCGGCTCGTCCTCGTCCTACGAGCGGATGAGCTACAAGGGCGTCAACTTCCAGTGGAACCCCTGCAAGACGATCAAGTACCGCATCAACCCCGGCTATGCCGGCGACGGTTCGATCGCCTTCACGCAGGCGGCCGTCGAGCTGCTCGAGCGGGCCACCGGGTTCAAGACCAAGTACGTCGGCACGACCTCCTCGGTGCCCCTCTCGCGCAAGCGCTACCAGAAGGGCACGGACATGGTGATCGCGTGGTCGCACCAGGACGACTACCCCGTCCTCGTGCAGGCCGTCGGCCGCGGCGGCCCCGGCGACCTCAAGGCCGCGCGACGCAAGTCCAACAGCAAGCCGATCTACGAGATCAAGCAGCCCGGCGTCACGATGAACATGGCGTACGCCGACCAGTACCCCTTCACGTTCGACGACCCGGCCAACGAGACCATGGGCCTCGTGCTCGTGCACGAGCTCGGCCACGCGTTCGGGCTCGAGCACTTCGCGGACGACATCCAGGCCATGCACCCGGGTGACCGTCCGCCGTCGGAGACGGGCTACCACGCCTACTACGAGGCCGGCGACCTTGCCGGGCTCCGCGCCCAGGGTGCCCAGGGCGGCTGCCTCAAGCCCTATCGCAACCGGGGCCGCTACTCCGCGTTCGACGACAGCGCGATCCCGGACTTCACGCGGGAGTGATCGACTGAAATGCACGAAGGCCCCGGGAGACCGGGGCCTTCGTTCATGTGTGCGCGAGGGGGGATTTGAACCCCCACGCCCTTTCGGACACTGGCACCTGAAGCCAGCGCGTCTGCCGTTCCGCCACTCGCGCAAGAAGCGGGGACAGGCTATCCCAAGGGGTCCGGTCGCTCCCAATCGGACAGCCTGCGTGCGCAACGCAGTCGGGGGCGCGCCGCCCGCCCGGAGCGGCGAGCGGCGAGGTGGACAGTACGATCGGCGACACCTGCATGACCGCACGACCGCTGTGGCGGTTGTTGAGGTGCGCCCCCGCCAGACCCCTGGACCACCCCTGACGACAGAGAGGAGGCGCTGGACGTGAACTCCCTGCAACGCTTCGAGCACAAGCTGGAGCAGCTCATCTCCGGTGCCTTCGCGCGCGCCTTCCGCAGCGCCGTACAACCCGTCGAGATCGCCGCCGCCCTGCAGCGCGAGTGCGACAACAACGCGCAGATCCTCAGCCGCGACCGGCGCCTGGTGCCCAACACGTTCCACGTCGAGCTGTCCGGCGTCGACCTCGAGCGGCTGCACGGCTACGACGACGCGATGGGCCGCGACCTGATCGACCAGCTCAAGGACCACGCCGACTCCCAGGGCTATGTCTTCACCGGCCCGGTGAGTGTCGACTTCGAGACCGCCGAGGACCTCACCACCGGCCGCTTCCGGATCCGCAGCCAGGCCCAGGCACAGGTCACCGACAACGACCAGCGCACCCGCACGCGATCCTCGCGCCTCGTGCTCGAGGTCAACGGCACCAAGCACCCGCTCCGGGCGCCCGGCCTCGTCGTCGGTCGGGGCACCGAGGCCGACCTGCGGATCAACGACCCCGGCGTCAGCCGCCAGCACATCGAGTTCGTCGTCAACGGCGACGACCTCGAGGTCGTCGATCTGGGCTCCACCAACGGGATGCTCGTCAACGGCACCAAGGTCCCCCGCGCCGCCCTGCACGACGGCACCGAGGTGAAGATCGGTCGTACGACGATGACGGTCCGCGTCGAAGGAGAGGCCTGAGCCGTGTCCGAGCTGACGTTGTTCCTGATCCGCTTCGCCTTTCTGGCGATCCTGTGGATCTTCGTCCTCTCCGCAGTCTCGGTGATCCGCTCCGACATGTTCGGGGCGCGCGTGCCGGAGACCGCTCGCGGCGCCGCACCCGCGCGAGGCAAGGCCAAGGCCAAGGCGCCGACCAAGAGGCGCGGCTCGCCCACCCACCTGATCGTGATCGAGGGTGACAACACCGGTGCCCGCGCCGAGCTGGCCGACCAGCCGCTGCTGATCGGTCGCGGCAGTGACGCGGCGATCAAGCTCGACGACGACTACGTCTCCACGCGGCACGCACGGGTCGCGGCCAGCGGCGACGAGTGGTTCGTCGAGGACCTCGGCTCCACCAACGGCACCTACGTCGGCACGGTCCGGATCACGCAGCCCACCACCATCGGCCTGGGGATCC
>JBDSPC010000105.1:0-14769 GCA_039914485.1 Nocardioides sp. | reverse complement strand
TGCCCGTGGTCAAGGAGTTCGTCGGTGCGGTCAAGGAGCGGGCCCGCGGTGAAGAGGTCAGCGGTGCGCTGAACCCGGCCCAGCAGATCGTCAAGATCGTCAACGAGGAGCTCGTCACCATCCTCGGCGGCGAGACCCGCCGGCTGCGCTACGCCAAGACCGGCCCGACCGTCATCATGCTGGCCGGCCTCCAGGGCGCCGGCAAGACCACGCTCGCGGCCAAGCTCGCGCTGTGGCTCAAGGAGCAGGGCAAGACCCCGCTCCTGGTGGCGGCCGACCTCCAGCGCCCCAACGCCGTCCAGCAGCTCCAGGTCAACGGCGAGCGCGTCGGCGTACCCGTCTTCGCGCCCGAGGCCGGCAATGGCGTCGGCGACCCGGTCGGCGTCGCCCGGGCGTCGATCGAGGAGGCCAAGCGCAAGCTGCACGACGTCGTCATCATCGACACCGCGGGTCGCCTCGGCGTCGACGCGGAGCTGATGAAGCAGGCGGCCGACATCCGCGACGCCGTCCAGCCCGACGAGGTCCTCTTCGTCGTCGACGCGATGATCGGCCAGGACGCCGTGACCACGGCACAGCTCTTCCTCGACGGCGTCGGCTACGACGGTGTCGTGCTGACCAAGCTCGACGGTGATGCCCGCGGTGGTGCCGCGCTGTCGATCGCCTCGATCACCGGCAAGCCGGTCATGTTCGCCTCGGCCGGCGAGAAGATGACCGACTTCGACCTGTTCCACCCCGACCGGATGGCCTCGCGCATCCTCGACATGGGCGACATGCTCACCCTGATCGAGCAGGCCGAGAAGACCTTCGACGAGGCCGAGTCGCGCCAGGCCGCCGAGAAGCTCCTGCAGACCGGCGACTTCACCCTCGATGACTTCCTCAAGCAGATGCAGCAGCTGCGCAAGCTCGGCTCGATGTCCAAGATCATGGGCATGCTGCCCGGGATGGGGCAGTTCCGCGAGCAGCTCGAGAACTTCGACGAGAAGGAGATCGACCGCATCCAGGCGATCATCCAGTCGATGACGCCCGCCGAGCGGGACAACCCGAAGATGATCGACGGGTCGCGCCGGGCCCGCATCGCCAAGGGCTCCGGTCGCCAGGTCTCCGACGTCAACCAGCTCGTCGACCGCTTCTTCGAGGCGAAGAAGATGATGCAGTCGATGATGCGCGGTGGCGGTGGCGGGATGCCCGGGATGCCCGGGATGCCCGGCGCCGTCGGTGCCGGCAAGCGCCAGCCCAAGCAGGCCCCGAAGAAGAAGGGCAAGCGCGCCTCCGGCAACCCCGCGAAGGCGGCGCAGGAGGCGGCAGCAGCCAAGGCCGCCGCGGCCGAGAAGGCCGCCAACCCGTTCGGCAACCCGGGCGAGGAGATGGACTACGAGAAGGCAGCGGCCGCGCTCGACCTGCCCAAGGACTTCTCCAAATTCCTGAAATGACCGTCCTCGTCGTCGACGGGGCCAACGTCGTCGGCTCGGTCCCGGACGGCTGGTGGAAGGACCGGGCGTCTGCGGCGCGCAAGCTGCACGAGCGCCTCCTCGTCGGGGACACGTCGTACGACGTCATCGTGCTGGTGCTCGAGGGCGGCGCCAAGGCGGGCGTGCGCCCGGGCCGTGACGCCCACGTGCTCACCGTCCACGCGGCGAAGGACGGGGACTCGGAGATCCGCCGACAGGTCACGACCCGCCGTGAGCGCGGCGACGCCGTCACGGTGGTCACGGCTGATCGAGCACTGGCGGCCAACGTCGCCCCGGCGCTCGTGCTCAGCCCGTCCTGGCTGCTCGACCGGATCTGATCGGGCCCCGGCCGGGGAACGAAAGCGGGCTCAGGTGGCGTCGCTGGCCCGATCTGGTTCCCCAATCGCGGGTGCGTCCTCGCCCGGCGACGCCTTCGCGGCCGGGCCGACGAGGCGCAGGTTGTTGACCGCCGGGATGGACAGTCCCACGAGCATCACCAGGATCGAGATCGCGAAGGCGCCCAGCTCGACGCCCCGGATCCCGAACTGCGCCGACAGCGGCCCCACCAGCACCTGGCCGATCGGCATGGCCACGAACGAGAAGAACCCGTCGATCGCCATGATCCGCGACAGCATCTGCTCGGGCACCTTCTCCTGGACGGTCAGGTTCCACGCAAGACCGAGGACGCTGCTCGCGGCACCGGCGACGAAGAAGGCCACGACCAGCGCGTAGGTGTTGACCCAGGTCCCGAGCAGCAGCATCGGCGCGGCCATCACCGCGAAGCCGATCATGATCACGCGCATCGGCCGGTGGATGGTGATCTTCACCAGGACGAGCGTGGCGACGAACAGGCCGATCGCCTGACCGGACACCGCCAGACCCCAGCCCTGGCTGCCGATGGTGTCGTCGGCGATCGTCGGGCCGAGGACCCCGATGGAGCCGCTCCGCAGCGCGTTGAACACCAGCGCGCAGCACGACGCCGGGATCACCCAGCCGAGCTGACGGGCGAACGACCAGCCGACGACGAAGTCGCCGATGACGCTGGTCTGGCGCTCGGGCCGTTCGCCGAAGGGCAGTCGCACGAGGCTGAGGAAGGCCGCGGCCACGACGTACGTCGCAGCGTCGACCGCCAACGCCCAGCCGGGGCCGACCGTGGCGACCAGGATGCCGGACAGCACCGGTCCAGCGATCCGCAGCAGGGCGTCGGACTGGCCGATCAGGAGGAAGCCGGACTTGCGTTCCTCGGGGGACAGCAGGACCGGCACCATCCCGTGGAACGCCGGATAGCTGACGGCGAAGACCGTTCCGGTCACGAAGGACAGTGCGACGAGGTGCCAGATCTCGGCGACCCCGGTGAGCACCAGGGTCGCGACGATCGCCTGCACGACCCCCTGGACCAGGTTGCAGCCGCGCAGCACCAGGGCGCGGGGGAGCCGGTCGGCGAGCGCTCCGCCGATGAGCATGAAGGCGACCATGGGCACGGTCGCGGCGGCAACGACCAGGCCGAGCGCGGTGGGCGAGTCGTCGATGCGCAGCACCGCGAACGCCAGGGCGATGCCCGACATCGACGAGCCGGCGGTGTTGACGACCTCGCCGAGGAAGAAGTAGCGGAAGTTGGCCACGCGCAACGGGGAGGCGTGTTCGCGCAGGCTCACCGGCAACACAGTAGGCCCGGCGGGCTGACAGCGCCCCGGGGTTACGGCCGGCTGCGAGGGGCCCTGCGCACGGGCGGTTGACCCGTGGTGAACCCCTCGCGTCGGGCTACGTCAGCTCACTTCTTGTGGGTGTCGTCGCAGGAGAAGTCCGACAGGACGAGCCTTCCGCGCAGGGAGCCGGTGCTCGCCGTGAGCAGGGTGCCCTTCGATTCCACGTAGAAGTGCTGGGTCGACCCGGTGTTCTTGCTCGCCGCCACGGTCCAGCTGGTGCCGTCGGAGAAGGTTGCCGTGAGCGTGCCGGAGGCCGCGCCGCCCGTCTGGTTGTTGACGAAGTGCCACACGCCGACTCCGTCGCCGCAGCTCTGGCCGCTGCCGTTGGAGAGCTCCGCAGCAAGTGCGGGGGTACTGATCCCGACGAGTGCGGTGGTGGCGATCGCCACCAGGACCTTCTTGTGATTCATGGTGTTCCCCTTTTGTCTCATGGCCACAGCCGTGACGCACCGGCACAGTGATCCCGGGTGTCGGCCGTGTGCCGACGGTGTGGCCACTGTCCTGACGAGTCAGCGGCGCCGACGCAGGCCGGTGGACAACTAGCCAAAATTGGCGAAAGGGGCCGTAGCTGGTCTGGACCAGGTCACTCCGGGGAGGGCCCGACGTCCCCCAGCAGCGCGAACCGGTTGCCCTCGGCGTCGCTGGACAGGGTGAAGTCGACCCACGTCTCGTTGTTGTCCTTGGTCTCCTCGCGGAAGATCGACTCCTCGTCGGCGACGGCGAAGATGCGGTACTCGCCATCCGCCAGCTCGTCGATGTCGATGCTCTGTCCGGGCAGGTCCCAGTTGTAGTGGTCCGCCCACCCCGGGCTGAGTCCCATCACCAGGTGGGTCGACGCCTCTTCTCCGCATCCCTTGCGTCCATAGGTCGGTTTGTCGGCGCCCATCTCGACGTCGGCCTTCTCGAAGTCGTAGATGCAGAACCCGACCTTGTAGTCGGTGCGCTCAGGACCCGTGGGTTCATCGTTCTCGTCCAGCGCGAACAGGTGATACTCGACGTAGCGCTTGATGTGCCAGTGCTCATGGCCGTCCCCGCCCCAGACGGCCTCGGCGTCGGTCGGGATGTGCTCGGCCCCGTCGCCGTCGTACTCGATGTCCTGCGTGAGGACCCAGGAGTCGTCGAGCTGCTTGTCTGCCGTCGCATGGAAGTCGCCGTCCCCGACGTTGACGAGCGTCGAGCTGAACTCGACGGTCCACGAGCCGTCGATCTGCTTGGTGTGGATGTCGGCCGGCGGCACCGGTGCAAAGTCCGGCAGCAGTGGCGCGCCGACGGGATCCTTGGCCCATCGTGCCTCGTCCCCGCCGCCGCAGCCGGCGCAGAGGGCGACAACGGCGCAGACTGCGGCCGCCTCCATGGCGATGCGAATCCCGCTGGGCAGCATGGATGGATGGTGGCACATTCGGGTGCTGCCAGCCGGGGTGTCTGCGGACATGATTGGGTCTGGGTATGAGCTCGCTGAGGTTCTCCGGTCCGGTCCTGCCCGACGGTGAGGTGCGTGACCTCTATGTCGTGGGTGAGACGATCACGCTCGAACCACAGTCCGGTGCGGAGACTGCGGCGGAGGGCTGGATCGTTCCGGGCCTGGTCGACGCGCACTGCCACATCGGGCTCGACGACCACGGCGGGGTCGACGACGCCGAGGCCGAGGCGCAGGCGATCGAGAACCGCGACGCCGGCGCGCTGCTGCTGCGCGACTGCGGGTCGGCGGCCGACACCTCCTGGATCCACGGCCGCGACGACCTGCCTCGACTGATCCGGGCGGGTCGCCACATCGCGCGGACCAAGCGCTACATCCGCAACTATGCGCACGAGGTCGAGCCGCCGTCCCTGGTGGAGACGGTCGTGCAGGAGGCGCAGCGCGGCGACGGCTGGGTCAAGCTCGTCGGCGACTGGATCTCGCGGGACACCGGCGACCTGGCGCCGTCCTTCCCGGCGGACGACTTCGCCGCCGCGATCGCGGCCGCGCACGAGCACGGCGCCAAGGTGACCGCCCACTGCTTCGGCGAGGCCGTCCTGCCCGTCCTGATCGACGCCGGGATCGACTGCATCGAGCACGGCACGGGGCTCTCCACCGACCTCGCGCAGACCATGGCCGCGCGCGGCATCGCCCTGGTCCCGACCGTCATGCAGATCGACAAGTTCCCGCAGTACGCCGAAGCGGGCCGCGACAAGTTCCCGCGCTACTCCGAGCACATGACCGATCTGCACGCCCGCCAACGCGACACGATCATGGCCGCGCACGAGCTCGGCGTCGCCCTCTACGCCGGGTCCGACGGCGGGGGAGTGACCCGTCACGGCAACATCGCCGGCGAGGTCATCGCCATGCACCGGCTCGGGATGCCGGCCGACTACGCCCTCGGTGCCGCCTCCTGGCGAGCCCGCGAGTGGCTCGGCTGGAACGCCACGCTCGACGAGGGCGCACCGGCCGACTTCGTCGTCTACCCGCGCGACCCGCTGCTCGACCTGACCGTCCTGCACGAGCCGTCCGTCGTCGTCCTGCGCGGCAAGGTGGTCGCATGAGCACCATCGGCGACGTCTTCCCCGTCCTCGACCTCCGCGTCACTGCCGGCGACCTCGAGCTGCGTGGCATCAGCGACGACGACATCGTGGTGCTCGGCGCCCTGTCGGCGAAGGGGATCCACTCGCCCGACCGGATGCCGTTCTCGTTCCCCTGGACCGACGTGACGCCGGAGGAGCTGCCGCTGAACTTCGCGCAGTACCACTGGCGGACCCGCGCCGACTTCTCGCCGTCGTCCTGGGTGCTCAACCTCGGCGTCTGGTGGCAGGGGGAGCTCGTCGGGGTCCAGGGCGTGAACACGAGCAACTTCGTCGTGCGCCGTACGGGCGAAACCGGGTCGTGGCTCGGCGCCGGGCACCAGGGCCAGGGCCTGGGCACCGTGATGCGGCAGGTGATGTGCGTGCTGCTCTTCGACCACCTCGCCTTCACCGAGGTCACGTCGGGCGCCTTCGTCGACAACCCGGCGTCCCTGGCGGTCAGCCGCAAGGTCGGCTACCGCGTCAACGGGACCGAGCGCTACGAGCGCCGCGGGGAGCTGGCGGAGATGACGATGCTGGCGCTGCGGCCCGAGGACCTGGTGCCCCCGGACGTCCCCGTCGAGGTCTCCGGTGCCGACCGGGTGCGACGCCTCATCGGGGTCGAGGACTGATCCCCGCCCATCAACGGGGTCGGATTGTTCAGATGCCAGCGGGACATGGCAGAATCGCGCGCTGAGTCGCAGCGTGTCAGGGCCCTCTCACCCGGACATCGCGGCGCCCCATCGGATGACCCGACCCGGTCCCCACCTGGCAGGGGTCATTCACACACCACAATTTCTGAGGAGACACCACAAACGTGGCCGTCAAGATCCGTTTGAAGCGCCTGGGCAAGATCCGGGTTCCGCAGTACCGCGTCGTCGTCGTCGACTCGCGCAAGAAGCGCGATGGTCGAGTGCTCGAGGAGATCGGCAAGTACCACCCCAAGGAAGACCCGTCGTACATCGACATCGTCTCCGACCGGGCGCAGTACTGGCTCGGAGTCGGCGCCCAGCCGACCGAGGCCGTCGAGGTCCTCCTCAAGATCACCGGTGACTGGCAGAAGTTCAAGGGCCTCCCGGGCACCGAGGGCACGCTCAAGGTCAAGGAGCCGAAGCGCGACAAGCTCGAGATCTTCAACGAGGCGCTCAAGGAGGCATCGGCCGAGCCGAAGGCCTCCGCGGTGACCGCGAAGAAGAAGACCGAGAAGGCCGAGCCGGCCGAGAAGTCCGCGACGACCGCCAAGGCTGGCAAGGTCGACAAGACCGAGGACGCTGCTCCGGCCACGGCCGAGGAGACGCCTGCTCCGGTTCCCGCGTCCGAGACCCCCGAGGGTGCGGCTGTCGAGGCTGAGGCGGCCGAGACCGTCACCGCCGAAGACGCCGGCAAGAGCGAGAGCTGAGCGAAGTGCTCGCCGAAGCTCTCGAGCACCTCGTCCGGGGTGTCGTCGACAACCCGGATGACGTGTCGGTGCGCGACAAGCAGCTGCGTCGTGGCGCGATCCTCGAGGTCCGGGTCCACCCCGACGACCTCGGCAAGGTGATCGGTCGCAACGGCCGCACTGCCACCGCGTTCCGTACCGTCGTCTCGGCCCTCGCGGGTCGAGGTGGCGCACGCGTCGACTTCGTCGACGTGGATCGCCGCCGCTGACCTCACGTCAGACTCGCAAACGGGCGTCACCCTTCGGGGTGGCGCCCGTTTCGTCGTTCCCCGCCGATACCCTGACGCCGTGGACAGCATCGAGGTCGTCGTGGGTCGTATCGGCAAGCCGCACGGCCTGCGCGGTGAGGTGACAATCGACGTCCGCACCGACGAGCCGGACCGACGGTTCACGCCCGGCGCGGTGCTGCGGGCCCAGCCCCCAGCGGGGTCGGCGAGCGCCTTGAGGCAGCTCACCGTCGCCCGCTCGCGCTGGCACCAGCAGGTCCTGCTGCTGACGTTCGAGGAGATCGACGGCCGCGACGCGGCCGAGGCGGCTCGCGGCATCGTCCTGCACGCCACCCTCGGCCCCGAGGACGCCCCGGTCGACCCGGAGGAGTTCTACGACCACCAGCTGATCGGCCTTGCGGCGTACGACGAAGCGGGCACGCACCTCGGCGAGCTGACCGGCGTCGTGCACGGCTCCGCCCAGGACCTGCTCACCGTCCGGACCCCCGACGGCCGCACCACCCTGGTGCCGTTCGTCGCCGCGCTGGTGCCGGAGGTCGACGTCGCCGGCCGACGTGTCGTCATCGCCGACCGTCCCGGCCTCGTCAGCCCGTTCCCGGACGAGAAGGCCGACGAGTGAAGATCGACATCCTCTCGATCTTCCCCGACTACCTCGCGCCGCTCGAGCTGAGCCTGCCCGGCAAGGCCCGCGCCAAGGGCCTGCTCGACATCACCGTCCACGACCTGCGCGACTGGACCACCGACAAGCACCACACCACCGACGACACGCCCTACGGCGGTGGCGCCGGCATGGTGATGAAGGCCGAGCCGTGGGGCGCCGCTCTCGACGAGGTGGCGAGCGGCGCGACGATCATCTTCACGACCCCGAGCGGCCAGCCCTTCACCCAGGCCCTGGCGCGCGAGCTGTCGGCCCACGAGCACCTCGTCTTCGCCTGCGGACGCTACGAAGGCATCGACCAGCGCGTCATCGAGCATGCCGCGACCATCGGCACGGTCCGCGAGATCTCGCTCGGCGACTACGTCCTCAACGGGGGAGAGGTGGCCGCGCTGGCGATCACCGAGGCCGTGGTGCGGCTGGTCCCGGGCTTCATGGGCAACGCCGAGTCGCTGGTCGAGGAGTCGCACGATGACGGGCTGCTCGAATACCCCGTCTACACCAAGCCCGCGTCCTGGCGCGAACGCGAGGTCCCCGACGTGCTGCTCTCCGGCGACCACGGCCGGATCGCCGCCTGGCGGCACCAGCAGTCGGTGGAGCGCACGGCCGCCCGACGGCCCGACCTGGTCGCGGCCACCACCGTCGGCACCGACGAGGTCCGGCTCGCGGTGCCCGCCGACGCCGGGGAGATCCTCACCCTCCAGCTCGCCTGCTGGGTGGCCGAGCAGCACGCCAACCCCGGCGTCGTGATCCCGGCCCTGCACGAGTCCCTCGAGGACGTACGCCGCTGGCTGGGCCAGTGGACCGTCATCGTCCGCCGGCGAGGTGCCGGTTGATCGGGGCGGCACGTGGTCGGGTCGAGCAGCACGGCGCCCATTCCGGCGCCTGGGACGTGGGCCGGTTGATGGTCGCGCCCGACCTGCAGGGCCAGGGACTCGGGCGGGACATGCTGGCGCGCATCGAGGGGGCGGCGCCGGCCGACGTCGCGGCGTACGTCCTGTTCACGGGTGCCGGCAGCGTGGACAACATCCGGATGTACAAGAAGGCCGGCTACCGGCTGCGGGGACCGCTGGCCGGCGAGCCCGGTGCCGTGGTGCTGACCAAGCGCAGGCGTTAGGCGCTACTCGGGCACGGCCGGGTTCATCCAGAAGGTGTCGGGCAGGACCAGGTCCGCGCGCTCCTCGACCACCGTCTCGCAGGACGCTTCGACGCCGGGCACGTCACAGATGAACAGATCCACCGCCCCGGCGTCCTCGACGGTGTAGGCCATGGCCTCGGAGTCGAGGAACGCCGCCGAGAGGAGGCTGGTGCCGCCGGGGAGCCCCGTCGCCTGCGGCGCGCCCGTTCCGACGTCCCGGGCCACGATCCCTTCCCCGGTCGCGAGCACCCCGACCAGGTGTTCCGCGTCCGGCGACAGGGCCCAGAAGCTGACCGGCCGTCTCTCGGTGATCCGCCAGAGCTCCTCGCTCGCACGCAGGATCCCCAGCACCGGGTAGGACGTTGCGTCGATCAGAACCAGCTGGTCGTCCCCACGCTGCGCCATCAGGTAGCTCGCCCCGTCGCCCAGGCGTTGCTGGGTGTCGGCGTCGATGTCCCAGACCCGGTTGCCGTGCCGGTTGTCGTAGGTCAGCACACCGTCCTCGAGCACGATCAGCCAGTCCGTCGTGTCCAGCCCGTTCTGGAACGTCGACCGGCGGGCCACCTCGGTCCCGGTCGCAGGGTCCAGCACGACGATGTCGTGGTCGGGCTCGGGCCAGGCGACCCAGCCTCGAACCGGGTCCACGACGAACGTGGGGAGTGGTTGCTTGGTCCCTATGGCTGTCACTTCGCTGTCGACCACGATGCTCACGACGCCGTCCGACGTCGCCACGACGGCGCCGGTGGACGTGGCCACCAGGTTGGTCACGTCCTCGATCTCGACCGACTCGGCGCCGAGGTGGAGCACGCCCTCGCTCCACCACGGCACGGCCAGCTCGGGGACCGGAAGGTCCACGACCAAATCTGCTCGGTTGGTCTGTCGGTAGGAAGTGGTCGCCACGATCGTGGCGGCCACGAGTGCGACCGCGCCGAGGACCATGATGCGGCGACGTTGGCGCTGCCGGGCCCGCGCGCCGTCGAGGATCCGGGTGACGGGGGCCGGCCCGACCGCGATCCGCTCGCGGAGCTGGTCGAGGACGTCGAGTCCGTCCGGGCTGGTCATGACAGTTCCTCTCGCAGTTGGGCCGCGTCGACGGTGGCCAGCGCGCGCGCCGTACGACTCTTGACCGTGCCCACCGGGACGTCGAGGACGCTGGCGGTCTGTGCCTCGGTGAGGTCGGCGACGAAGCGCAGCACCAGCACCGCCCGGTGGTCCGCGCTGAGTTGGCCGAGCGTGGCATCGACGAGCTCGCGCAGGTCGACGTCGTCGGTGGCTGACGAGCCGGCTGGCTCGGGAAGCAGGTCGACGGGTCGCTCGCCCCACCACTTGCGGCGGCGGCTCTTGCGCCAGCAGTTGAGCAGGGTGCGGTAGACGTACGCATCGGGATCGTCCGCGCGCACGACCCGGTCCCAGGACTGGTAGCAGCGGATCAGCGCGGTCTGGGTGACGTCCTCGGCCTCGTGCGGTTCGCAGCCGAGCAGGACCAGCGAGCGCACGAGCGAACCCCAACGTGCGCCGACGTACGTCGTGAACGCTTCGTCCTCCATGTCGCCTCCGGTGTCCACACCCCCGAGACACCTTGAGCGTGACAGAAGGTTCCGCCGCATGCGCACGATTTAGCGGGCCGCCCGTGTGTCTGGCAGACTCAACCCTTGGTCTGCGCCGGCCAAACGATCTCCCCGAAGAACACGCTCGGGGGATCCGCGACGATCACCTGCCACAGGGGGTGAGCGACGCCGCCGGTCATGAAGGCGGGACCGACCCGATCCGGATCAACTATTCCGCGGCTGACCTGTGGCAATCGTGAGGAGACATCATGACCAACGTGCTCAACGAGCTCGTCAGCACCAACCTTCGCACCGACGTCCCGGCCTTCCGCGCCGGTGACACCGTCAACGTCCACGTGAAGGTCATCGAGGGCAGCCGCTCGCGTGTCCAGCAGTTCCAGGGTGTCGTCATCCGGATCCACGGCTCGGGCATCGGTCGCACCTTCACCGTCCGCAAGGTCACCTTCGGCGTCGGCGTCGAGCGCACCTTCCCGATGCACTCCCCGATCTTCGAGAAGATCGAGATCGTGACCCGCGGTGACGTGCGTCGCGCCAAGCTCTACTACCTCCGCAACCTGCGCGGCAAGGCAGCCAAGATCAAGGAGCGCCGCGAGTTCTGAGCGCGTCCCAGCACCTGGAGTCCTGGGATCGACCAGTCTCTGGTTAGTCTCTGCAAGTGACTTCACACGACCGCGGTCTTCCACCGTCTGACACTCAGCCGGAGGGGCCGCGGTCGTCGTCTTCCCAGGACTCCGCACAGCAGTCGGGGGACGGCAAGGACAAGAAGCACCTCCCGCTGTGGCAGGAGACGATCCTTCTGCTCACCGTCGCCCTGCTGCTGGCGATCGGCATCAAGGCGCTCCTCCTCCAGGCGTTCTACATCCCCTCGGAGTCCATGGAGCCCGGCCTCGTCATGGACGACCGGATCCTGGTCCAGAAGGTGTCCTACTGGGGTGGTGGCGAGCCCGAGCGCGGCGACGTCGTCGTCTTCAAGGACCCGGGTGGCTGGCTCAACGCGGCCGAGTCCGCAGGGCCGACCGGGACCATCCCGAAGGTGATGGCCAAGATCGGTCTCTACCCGTCCGGCGGTCACCTCGTAAAGCGCGTCATCGGCGTCGCCGGTGACGTGATCGAGTGCTGCGACGACCAGGGCCGGCTCATGGTCAATGGCCAGCCCCTCGACGAGGACCCCTACGTCAAGGACGAGGGTCTCGCGTGCCGGGGCCCCATGGTCAACCAGTGCTCGTCGGACTGGAAGGCGGGTCCGGTGCCCGAGGGGCGCATCTTCGTGATGGGCGACAACCGCGGCCACTCCGCCGACTCGAGCCAACGCCTGTGCAAGCCGAAGGCCGAGACCGACTGCGTCTCCGGGCCCGAGTTCGTGCCGACCGACCTCGTCGTCGGTCGCGTGTTCGTGCTCATGTGGCCGCGCGAGCGGTTCGACTGGGTCTCGCGGCCGGACACGTTCGAGGACGTCCCGGACGCCTCGTAGCGGTTCTTCATGTCCTCCCTCACGCATCTCCCGTCCGGCGCCACGGTTCGCCGTGACGCCGGTCTGTACGGCTACGAGCGCGCGCTGCGCCGGGTCGGGATCGAGCCCATCGCCGGCGTCGACGAGGCCGGCCGGGGCGCATGCGCGGGCCCGTTGGTGGCGGGTGCCTGCATCCTGCCCGCGGGCAAGGCCGGGATCGTGCCGGGGCTGGCCGACTCCAAGCTGCTCACCGAGAAGGCGCGCGAGCGGGTCTACGCCCAGGTCGTACGCCGCGCGGTGGCGTGGTCCGTCGTGGTGATCGACTCCGAGGAGTGCGACCGGCTCGGCATGCACGTCGCCAACGTCGAGGCGCTGCGCCGGGCAGTGGCGCTGCTCGATGAGCGGCCTTCCTACGTCCTCACCGACGGGTTCCCCGTCGACGGGCTCGAGGTGCCCGGCCTCGCCGTGTGGAAGGGCGACCGGGTCGCCGCCTGCATCGCGGCCGCCTCCGTCCTCGCCAAGGTGACACGTGACCGGATGATGGTCGAGCTCGATGCGACGTACCCCGTCTATGACTTCAAGACGCACAAGGGCTACATCACCGACGTGCACTCCGCGGCGCTCGACGAGCACGGGCCGTCGGCGGTGCATCGGATGAGGTTCGTCAACGTGCGGCGGGCCGCGGGGCTCGAGCCGCCGCTTGGTGTGCAGAATGAGCAGCAGCACGTCGATGCGACGTCATCGTCGTACGAGGAGGAGTGAGGCATGAGCGCCGAGGAGCTCGAGAAGTACGAGACCGAGATGGAGCTCACCCTCTACCGGGAGTACCGCGACGTCGTGTCCATCTTCAAGTACGTCGTGGAGACCGACCGCCGCTTCTACCTGTGCAACCAGGTCGACGTGCGGGCGCGCACCGAGAACGGTGACGTGTTCTTCGAGGTCTCGATGACCGACGCGTGGGTGTGGGACATGTACCGCCCGGCCCGCTTCGCGAAGAGCGTGAAGGTGCTGACGTTCAAGGACGTCAACGTCGAGGAGCTCAGCGAGCAGGAGATCGAACCGCCGAAGGGCTGAATCCCTGGCTTCTTGTGGGCCGCAACCCGCGCACAGGCACCGCGCGATTGTCGTCGTCCACAGGACCCGGCCCCTCTGCCCTGCGACTGTCCGTGGTTGCGGGTGTGCTGGGACCTCCGATCAAGGAGGTCACCCATGCAGAGATCCGACAGCCCGCCGCGGCGCACGCACAACCAGGCGCTCGGGGCGTACGGCGAACTGCTGGCCGCACGCCACCTGGTCAAGCAGGGCATGGTGCTGCTCGACCACAACTGGCGCTGCCCGGCCGGTGAGCTCGACCTGGTGCTGCGCGAGGGCAAGACGCTGGTGATCTGCGAGGTGAAGACCCGCACGTCCAACGACTACGGCACGCCCCATGAGTCGATCGATCGGGCGAAGGTCGACCGGTTGCGCCGGCTGGCCGCGGCCTGGCTGCGCGTGCACTCCGCGCGACCCGACGACATCCGTCTCGATCTCGTCGCGGTGCTCCGGCCGCGCAACGGCGAGCCCGAGATCGACCACGTCCGGGGGCTGACGTGAGCTCCCTGGCCACCTCGCGGTGCATCGCACTCTCGGGCACCGAGGGGCACCTGATCGACGTCCAGGTCGACATCTCGCCCGGCACGGTCGGCACCTTCCTCGTCGGGCGGCCGGACAAGGCGCTGCAGGAGGCCCGCGACCGGGTGCGGATGGCGATCACCAACGCCGTACCACCGTGGCCGGCCACCAGACGCGTGACGATCCTGCTGACGCCGGCCGACCTGCCGAAGAGCGGCACGCACTTCGACCTGGCGATCGCGGTGGCGGTGAAGGCCGCCGACCAGTCACCACCGAGGGACGGTGCTGCGGACCACCGCATCAAGCAGGCCGCGCTCGAGGGCACCGCCTTCATCGGTGAGCTGACCCTGTCGGGCAACCTGCGTCCCGTCGCGGGGGTGCTGCCCATGGTGCTCGCCGCCAGGGCGCGCGGGATCCGCCGGGTCTTCGTGCCGGAGCCGCAGGCCCGGGAGGCGATGATGGTGCCGGACATGACCGTCTTCGGCGTGCGGTCGCTGGCCCAGGTGGTCGCCGAGCTGCGCGGGGAGGACGTGCCGGAGGCGCCGCCCGTGGAGGGCACGACCTCCGCCAGCCTGTTGTCGTGGCGCGGGCAGGACCTGCGCGAGGAGGTCGACATGTCCGAGGTGGAGGGCATGCAGGACGTCATCTATGCCGTCACAGTGGCGGCCGCCGGCGGCCACCACATCATGCTCAGTGGTCCGCGCGGTGCCGGCAAGACCACCGTGGCCGAGCGGATTCCGACCATCCTGCCCGACCTGACCCTCGGACAGTCGCTCGAGGTGACGGCAGTGCACTCGCTGCTGGGCACGCTTGATGCGCTGGTGTCGCGACCACCGTTCTTCGAGCCGCACCACGATGCGAGCCGCGCGAGCATCCTCGGTGGCGGCACCGGTCGCGCCCGACCGGGCGCCGTGAGCCTGGCGCACCACGGGGTGCTGTTCCTGGACGAATTTCCGCTGTTCCGTGCCGATGTGATCGACGCGCTCCGTCAGC
>JBDSPC010000098.1:0-11368 GCA_039914485.1 Nocardioides sp. | reverse complement strand
TTTTGATGCCGTCAGACCTCGTTAGGCGGCTTGCGTCGAGGTTTTCGGGGAGTAAACGTGGCATGGCTCGAATCTCATTCGAGCGATGCCCCACGCACCTCAGCGCGACAGCAAGCCGTCTTGTCCCTTGCGCCGCCGGGCGACGGAAGGTTAGTTAGTTAGCGGCGTCCAACCACGGGAGGGAGGACGCCATAGACCTCGACCATGGCGGCCGGCACCTTGCCCGGCCGGCGCCGTTATGACATAGCATTCGTTCTACAACGCCCGCCTACCTCCCAGGAGGAGCACGATGCCTCGCCAGGTCGATCCAGCCGAGCGCCGTCGCGACATTACGGCCGCGGCAGTCCGGATCATGGCCAAGCGCGGGCCGAGAAGCCTGACGTTGAAGAGTCTCGCCGAGGAGCTCGGCGGCTCCATTACCTTGGTCACGCACTTCTTCTCCAACCGCGAGGACCTGTTCTCGGCCGTCGTCCAGGAGTTGGCCGAGGGGTACGGCAACGAGCTCGAGGACATGGAGGCGGGTGCGAGCCCGGTCGAGCGTCTGCGCATCCTGTTGCAGTGGATGATTCCGCTGGACGCGGAGGGCATCGAGGCTGAGGCCGGCCGCGTGGCGTTGATCCCGCAGCGCGGGGAGCACGAGAGCATCGACGACTTCTTCGACGTCATGGAGACGAGGATGCGCGGCCTGATCCGGGGACACCTCGAAGACATCGGCATCGACATGGACCTGGAGACCGCGACGGCCTACCTGCGTGCCACGACGAACGGGGTGACCCTCAGCGCGATCGAGCACCCGGACCTGTGGCCGGCCCAGTTGCAGAAGGACGTCATCGACATCGCGCTGAAGGCTTTGGGCATCACTCAGGACCAGGCCGTAGCCAGCTGATCAGCCCTACTCCTCGACCGTCCAGAGGACTCGCCACTCGGCCACCATGCCGGGCTTGTCGCGGCCCTCGACCTCAATGGTGCATTTCAGCAGGACCAGCTGGTCGTCGCCTCTGGCGGTGACCTCGGCGATCGTTCCTGCGACCCGGATCCTGTCAGTGACCGTGACTGGGCTGACGAAGCGGACCTTGTCCAGACCGTAGTTCCAGCCCGTCCAGCGAGGGTCGTCGACGTGCAGGACTTCGTTGGTGAGGTGGTCCAGGAGCGCGAGCAGGTGGAAGCCCTCGATCAACCCGTCGGGAAAGTTCGTGCCGGTGAGCTCGACGGTGTTGCTGTCGACATAGGTCGCCCGGTCGAACATCGGCAGCCGGTCCTCATCGACCCGGAACCAGGGGCCGACGAACTCCATGCCGGCGCAGTTGGGCAGGTCTTCCCACTTGAGGGCTAGTTGGTTGGTCACTGCTGCTCCTTCTTGACCAGAAGTGCGTCGACGATGCGCACTCGGCCACTGCCGGGTTCCACCAGCACGGGGTTGAGGTCGGCCTCCGTCAGCTGGTCGCCGAGGTCGGCGGCCAGCCAGGAGAGCCGGCTGACCAGGTCGGCCAGCGGCGCTGTGTCGGTCGGGAGGACGAGTGCGCGGTAGCCGCCGAGCACTTTGCCGAGCTTTGTGTCCGCGATGAGACCAGCCGCCTTGTCAGGACCGGTGGGACACGTGGCGACGGCCGCGTCGTCGATGAGCTCGACGAGCACCCCGCCCGACCCGACGGCCACGGTGGGGCCGAGGATCGGGTCGGAGACGTAGCCCGCGAAGGCTTCGACCGCGTCCCGCACCTGCTCCTGGACTTCGAAGCCGGTCAGGGTTGCGGTCGGGCATGACGCGCTGACCGTCTCGAACACCTGGGCCGCGGCGCTCGCCAGCTCGGCCGCGTCGGAGATTCCGACGACGACGCCTCCGACGTCAGAGCGGTGAGCGATGTCGGGAGAGTCGATCTTCAGCACGACCGGATACCCGATCTCCTCAGCTGCTGTAACCGCCGCGTCGACATCGGCGGCGTTGGCGCGCGCCACGAACGAGATCCCGTAGCTGCGCAACAGATCGCGGGTCAGATCGGGCGAGATGACGTCGACTGCCGCGATGCTGGACCGCAGGTCCTCGACGTCGACCGGGGTGGGCAGGTCCGCCGGCCGGTCGGGTCGAACGGGATGCCGCGTATTGCGCGTGGCGACCCTCGTCGCCACCAGAGCGTTGCGGACACCGCGCAGGACGGGCAGCTGGTCGTCGAGGAGGGTGCGGGTCCGCTCGTGGATGTTGACCGAGGAGCTGGAGGCCACGAACACGGGCAGGCGGTCGCTTCGGCCGGCGACCTTGCGCGCAGCCACGATGTACTCGTCCTCGTAGGCGATCTCGATGTCATTGAGGGTGGACTGGCAGTCGAGCAGCACCATGACGCCATCGAGGTCAGGGGCCGAAGCCATCAGGTCGAGGGCCTCCTCGTAGGAGGTCTCGGCGCCGACAAGAGTGCCGCCCGCATCGAGCGGGTTGTTGATCGGGATGTCGGGCAGGACCTCGGCGATGCTGCGCGCAAGGTCTGCGCCCAGAGTCGGCAGCTCCACACCCAGGTCTTCAGCGAGGTCCGCGGCCATCGCTGCCTGACCGCCGGAGATGGTGATCACGCCGAGGCGCCCTCCGCGCAGCGATCGTCCGGGCAGTTGCGCGAGCAATTGCAGGCTCGTCGCCAGCTCGTCGTAGTCGGCAACAGTCGGAACATCCAGTTCCTCGAACAGTGCCTCGTAGGCAGCGCTCGGCGCGACTACGGCGCCCGTGTGGGCGGTGGTGGCGCGCGCACCGCTGTCGGTGCGTCCGACCTTGAGCACCACGATCGGCTTGCCGGAGGCGCGGGACTTGCCCACGGCGCTGCGGAAGTGGGCGGGGTCCTGGATCGACTCGAGGACGAGACCGATGACAGCGGTGTCAGGGTCGTCGGCGAGCCACGAGACGTAGTCCGCGGCACCCAGCGCCATCTCGTTGCCGGTGGAGACGATCTTCGAGAAGCCGCTGGGAGCAGCCGACCTCGCCACGAAGATCGCGGCGGACCCGGACTGGGCGACCAGGGCGATGTTGCCGACCGGGACGTCAACGAGATTGCCCTCGTCGAGCCACAGTGGGATGCCGTCATTGGCATTGATCAGACCCATGCAGTTGGGGCCGTGGATGACCATGGATGACCTTGCGGCGATCTGACGGACCTGCTCCTCCTGGGCGTGGGTGAGTCCGGAGGAGGGGACGACGGCGGCGCCGCAGCCGATGGCCTCCAGCTGTGCCAGGGCGTCGGGAACCGCAGGGGCCGGCAGAGCCAGGAAAGCGACATCCGGTGGCGTGAGCTGGTCGACCGACGTGGTCACAGGGAGACCTTCGATGATCCCGCCACTGGGGTTCACCACGTCGATCACGCCGTCGTAGCGGGAGTTCTGCAGGTTCCTGATGACTTGGTTCCCGCCAGCATCGGTGCGCCTGGCAGACGCCCCGATGATCGCGATCCGTGCCGGTCGGAAGAGTCTGTCCATCGGCGTCCGGGTGTTCATGTGGTCCTCTCTTGGAGGGCGGCATGGCCGCCCCGTGCTTTTGGAAGTCGCGACAAGGCGTCAGCCGGCAGCGTTGAGGCGCCGCTTGGGGCGCCAGCCGGGTCGCGGAATCGCGTCGACGAGCTGGCGGGTGTAGGCGTTGGTAGGGCGGTCGAGGATGTCGGCGGTTGCGCCGGCTTCGACGATGCGACCGTGGTTCATCACGATCGAGCGCTCACACACCTGGCGCACCACGGCCAGATCATGAGAGACGAACAGGTAGGCGATCTCGGTCCGCTCCCGGATGTCAATGAGCAGGTTGAGGATCTGCGCCTGGACACTGACATCGAGTGCGGAAACGGCTTCGTCAAGGATGAGCAGCTCCGGCTCGAGGGCGAGCGCGCGGGCGATGGCCACGCGCTGCCGTTGCCCACCCGAGAGGTTGCGCGGCAGCTCGTCGGCATGCTGGGCACCGAGCCCGACCTCCTCGAGGAGCTCGGTGACTCGGGCCCGCCGGGCGGACTTGCTGAACCGGAAGTGGAGGCCAAGAAGTTCTTCAATGCCTGCGGCGATGCGCTGACGCGGGTCGAGGGAACCGAACGGGTCCTGGAACACCATCTGGATCTCCCGGGCGCTCGACCGCGAACGGCCGCTTCCTCCCAGCGTGCGTCCGCCGAAGTCGATGCTGCCGGCCGTGGCGCTCTCCAGCCCGGCGATGATCCGCGCAGTGGTCGTCTTGCCTGATCCCGACTCACCGACGATACCGAGCGACTCGCCGGCGTTGAGGTCGAAGCTGACGGCGTCGACGGCGACGAGGTCACGACCGCCCGGCAGCCGGAAGGTCTTGCCCAGGTCGCGGACCGAAAGCAGGTGCGGGGACTCGGCTTCGGTCGTCACTGCGCCTCCTTGAACTGGTAGGTGAGATCGGCACCGAACTCCTCGACGCGGTGGCAGGCCACGTTGCGGCCGTCGACCTCACGCAGGGCCGGGCGTTGCTCGTGGCACTGCTGGGTGGCGAACGGGCATCGAGACGCGAACACGCACCCGGGGCCGGCCTCGAACGCCGAGAGAGGGCGCCCTGGGATTGCGGTGGGCCGTTCGACCCGTTCCGAATGTGGTCGAGACGCCAGCAGTCCTGCGGTGTATGGATGCCTGGGCGAGGAATAGAGGTTGTCCGAGGGACCGGTCTCGACCACGACGCCGGCGTACATGACGGCGAGGCTGTCGGTGACCGCTGCCGCGAGGTCCAGGTCGTGGGTGATGAACATGAGGCCGCACTGGCGCTCCCGGATCTGCTCCCCCAGGATCGCCATCACCTCGGACTGGATGGTCACGTCGAGGGCAGTGGTGGGCTCGTCGGCGAGCACCAGGCGGGGTGAGGGCATCAGCGCCATCACGATCATGACCCGTTGCAGAAGTCCGCCCGACAACTGGTGCGGGTACTGCCGTATCCGGTGTCCGGCGTCGCCGACGCCGACCTGACGCAGCAGGTCGCAGGCGAGCTCTTCTGCTTCCGTCCGACGCATCTGGCCGGACAAGGTAACGCCCTCGATCAGGAAGTCACCAAGAGTGCGCAGGGGGTTGGTGTGCGCCCGCGGATCCTGGTAGATCATCCCGACCTGCGAGCCCCGGTATGCCGACAGTTCCCGGCGCGACATGCCCATCACGTCTTGACCATCGAAGTCCAGCCGACCGGTCATCGATGCCCCTTGGGGCAGCAGCCGCATGACGGCTCGGGTGGTCATCGACTTCCCCGACCCGGACTCACCGACGACGCCGAGAGACTCCCCTGGTGCGATCTGCATGCTGACGTCGTGGATCACCGTTCGACGAGCTTCGCCGCGTCGCCGTGGAGGCAGCGTCACCTGAAGCCTCTCGATCGCCAGCAGCAGGTCCTGACGCGAAGCCTGCTCGGCAGGCATGCCTGTGCTGCGGTCGTTGGCGGTCATCGGTTCCCTCCGATCCGGCGGGACACGCGTTCTCCCAGGACGTTGAAGGCGACCACGGTCAGCACGACCATGGCGCCGGCGGCAAGGCTCTGCTGAGCTGCACCGTCGAGGAGCTCGGAGCGGCCGTCACTGACCATGAGGCCCCACTCGGACACCGGCGGTTGCACGCCTAGCCCGAGGAACGATATGGCGGCGAAGTCCATCAGTGCGCTCGCGAAGGCGATGGTCCCCTGCGCGAGCGCGATCGGCGCCACGTTGCGCAGGATGTGCCGGCTGCAGATCCGGGACGGACGCATGCCCGCGAGCTGGCAGGCCTCGACGTAGGGCAGTCGGCGCTCACGCACGGCAGCGCTTCGCACGACTCTGGCCACATAGGGGATGTAGACGATCGAGAGCGCGAGGACCGGCGCCCAGAAGCCCGAACCGAAGACCGCTGCAGCCAGCACCGCGACCAGGATTCCGGGTACGGCGAACATGACGTCGAGCACACGGTTCATGCCCTTGTCGAGCAACCCACCGTGCCAGGCCGACCAGATGGCGATCGCTGTCCCGGCCGTGGTGGAGACCGCGACGATGAGGCCGGGACCGGCAAAACTGAGCCGGGCGCCGGCGAGGAGCCGGGAGAGGATGTCGCGACCCAGCGCGTCGGTGCCGAGCAGGTGCTGGGCGCTGGGGCCCTGCGAGGCGGCCAGGATGTCGGTCTGTGCAGGCGGGTAGGGCGTCAGGAACGGTCCCAGGATCGCCAGGACCACGAGGGCGGAGCATACGGTGGCGACGACCACGGTCAGCATGTCGAGGTTCGAGCGCCTGCGGACCACTGCGACGTCAGGGAGCACGGTGAGGGTGGTCATCGGGTCTGCTTTCGTAGGCGGGGGTCGAGTGCGACCTGGGCCAGGTCGATGGTCGTCGTGACGATCACGAAGACGGCGACGATGATCATGGAGATGGCCGTGACGGGTGCGTAGTCCTTGCTCGAGACGCTCTTCACCAGCAGCGACCCCAGGCCGTCGATGGCGAACACGGACTCGACGACGACAGAACCCGCCACCAGTCCGGCCACCGTCAGGCCCGAGGCCGTGAGCACAGGGATGGACGCGTTGAGCAGCACGTGGCGGCGGAACACGCTCGCGCGCGAGATCCCTCGACCCCGAGCCGTCAGGACGTGCTCACGCTTGTTCTCCTCGGAGACCGCGGCGCTGGTCATCTGTGCGACGTAGGCACTCCATCCCATCGCCAGGGCGATGGCGGGAAGAGTCAGGTGCCACACGCGGTCTGTGAACCCGGATCCTGCGCCGAAGGTCGGGAACCAGCCGAGGCGCACCGCAAAGAGGCTGATCAGGGCGCTGCCGGCGATGAACCCAGGGATCGCGACACCGAGCCCGACGAGTGCGTTGACCGCGGGACGCCACCGGTCACTGGTCCCGCCCAGCGTCCCCAGCGAAAGTCCGACCAGCAGGATCAAGATGGTCGCCATCAACACCAGGAGGGCCGTCGTGAGGATGCGGGGTTCTAGGAGCGCGCTCACGTCTTCGCGGTAGGTCAGCGACGTACCGAAGTCGCCGCGCAGGGCACCGGTGAGCCAATGCCAGTAGCGAACCAGCACCGGGTCATCGAGTCCCAACTGGTCGCGCATCTGAGCGCGTTGGGCATCGGACGCCCGGGGCCCCAGGATCTGGGACACCGGGTCGCCCGGTGCGAGCGCCAGCGCCACGAAGATGACGAACGAAGCCGCCAGCATCGTGCCCGCCGCAGCCGCAAGTGTGCGAATCACGTGCAGGATCGGTCCGGGGAGCTGGCGCATCGTCGACTCCTCAGTCTTTCGTGCTGCCGACGTACGCCATCTGCGGCATGGCCCAGTAGGCGAACGAGGTGATCGCCCCAGTCAGGTCCTTGGACAAGAAGGTCGCCGTGTTGGTGCTGACCACGGGGATCGTGGCGTTGGCCGCTTCGTAGATCTCCTGTGCTGCGAGGAAGAGTCGCGCCCGCTCCGCACCGTCGAAGGACTGGCGCGCCTGGACCAGGTTGGCGGTGACGGTCGGGTCGGAGAAGTTGGTGTAGTTGTAGAACGCACCAGGCAGGAACATGAACCCGGTGGGCTCCAGCGGGTCCTGAACTCCGTTGAAGGACTCGCTGAACATCAGGTCGAGGCCCTTGCGCTTCGCCGCGTCATACCCGGCCTGGGCCATGACCAGCGGCTGAAGGGTCTGGATCTTGATGTTGATGCCGGCCTGCTTCGCATCCTGCTGGAGCAGCTGCGCCACACGGCCCTGGGTCTCGTCACCGGCGACGGTCGCCAGGACGATCTCCTGACCGCTGTAGTCGGACTCCTCGACCAGGGACTTCGCCTTCTCGACGTCATAGGTGCGGGCGGACTCGAACTTGTCGTACGCCGCTTGGTACAGGTCGGACTCATCGCTGGGCCAGGTGGTGGGTGTGACGGAGGTGTAGAGCGGGCTCGCAGCGCCGTTGTAGATCTTCTCGGCGATGCCCTCCCTGTCGACGACCAGACCCAGCGCTTCACGCAGCTTGAGGTCGGCGAGCGGGCCGTCGGGACCTGCGACGTCGAAGTGCACCGACTGCGTCGACGGGCCGAAGACCAGGTTGCCCACTGAGGAGTCCGCGAGGCTGCCGAGCGAGGAGGCCGCGAGCTCATAGGCGCCGTCGATCTCTCCCGACTCCAGCGCCTGCGTCACAGCGGTGGTGTCGGTCACGAAGGTGAACTTCACCGAGGCGGCGAACGGGCGCCGGTCGGGGTTCCAGTAGGTGTCGTTGCGGGTCAGCTCGATGCTGTCGCCACTGGTCCACGACGTGAGCTCGAACGGTCCGCTGCACATCAGGCCACCGCCGGGGGTGCCGACCTTGTCAGCGGCCTTCTCGGTGAAGTCCTTCTCCACGATGAGGCCGGCGATCGTGGTCATCTCGTTGTTGAACATCTCATCGGGCTTGCTGAACCGGACGGTGACCTCCCGGTCCCCGGTGGCTTCGATGGACTTCACGTTGGCGTAGATGAAGTTGACGAAGCTCGAGGGCTCCGCAGCGCGGTTGAGGCTGTAGGCGACATCTTCCGCGGTGACCGGGGTGCCGTCCCAGAACTCGGCGTCAGCGATGAGGGTGTAGCGCAGTTCGGTGGGCGAGACCTGCTCGAACTCGGCGAGGTTGGGGGTGAGGTTGTACTCGGCATCGTTGGTGACCAGCGGCTCGCACAGGTTGTTCACGACCTGTCCCCCGCTGTACGTGGCGGCCATCCGGGGGTCGAGGCTGTCGGGCTCCCCGTCGGTGAGGTTCCAGACGATGTTGTCCACATCGCCCTTGGCGGCGGGCATCTGCGCGACAAGTTGTCCTCCGACGTCGACCTTCTCCGAGTTGCCGGTGCTCTCGGAGCCCGAGCAGGCCGTGACTGCCAGCAGGGCGATCGCCGCGGCTCCCAGACCGAGCGCGCGCCTAACGTCGGCCGACTGCGCATCGGGGCGCTTCAGGGTCAGCTTCATTGGTCCTCCTGATGGTGGGTCACCGCGTGACCTTGGTTACGTAGCGTTCAATGTATAACGCTCTTTATGTAAAGGGAACATAGTTCGGCCAAGTTCTTCCAGCCGTCGCCCCACCGTCCGATCCGCATGTGTCCGCGCCCTGATCCGGTGCCCGGCGCGACCAACACCCCGGGCCGGGCCCGTTCAGGAAAGGGGCGGGCGACGCTGGGACCAGGTGGTGATGGCCTCGAATCCGGCAGCCGCCGCGAGCACCGCGGCGTCCGCCCTGAGGGGGCCGATGATCTGCAGGCCGACCGGAAGCCCCTCCGCGGTGAAGCCGCAGTTGACCGTGATCGCCGGCAGTGATGCGTGGCTCGGCGGCTCGGTCAGGCGGTGGAAGTCGAGCATCGGACGTCGTACGGGAATGCCATTGACATGGGTGGGCCCAGCCTCCGGGCCCGGGTGCGGGAAGGCCGTGACAGGCATCGTCGGGCTGATGACCAAGTCGTGGCCCTCGAGCGCACTCAAGAAGCCGTCGAGGATCTGGCTCTTGGTCTCAGTGGCTGCACGGTAGGCCCCGAGCGCGGTGAGATTCTTGCCGATCTCGGCGAGCTCGCGCATCACCGGGTGCAGGGGCGTGTCTCCGAGAGCGCCGTCGGGCGTCTGCTCGGCCAGATGTGCCGCGAACGCGGGTGCCCAGAACTGTTCGAAGAAGTCGATCGGGTCGGGCAGGTCGATGTCCACGACATCCACGTGCGCGCCAGCGCCCTCGAGATCGCGCAACGCTGCCGCCACGACGGCCAGCACTTCGCGGTCCACCTCGGCCGTTCCGAAGTCGGGCGAGTAGGCAAAGCGCAGCCCGGCGACGCTCGCACCGATCGTGACCGCCTCGAAGCTGCCGGGGTACGGAGGCAGGGAGATGGCGTCACGGGCGTGGGGGCCAGCGGTGACGTCCAGGAGGAGCGCCGCGTCGCGCACGTTGCGGGTCAGCGGCCCAACGACTCCGACCAGGTCGAAGCCGCGGCCGAGTGGGATCCGGCCCGGGGACGCCTTCAATCCGACCACGCCGCAGCACGCTGCCGGCACCCGGATGGACCCGCCGCCGTCCGAGCCCCAGGCGAAAGGAGCGACACCGGCCGCCACCGAGGCGGCCGCTCCCCCGCTGGAACCGCCGGAGGTGTGGGTCACGGCCCAGGGGTTGTTGGTGATCCCGGTCAGCGCACTCTCGGTGATGCCGAGCATTCCGTGCTCGGGTGTGGTGGTCTTGCCGATCAGCACCGCTCCGGCGGCTCGGAGCCGTCCGACGCCGATGTCGTCGTGGTCGGGGACGTGGTCCTTGTAGGCCACCGCGCCGTAGGTGGTGCGGACCCCGGCGGTCTCGGACAGGTCCTTCACTGTCATCGGGACGCCATGCAGCTTCGGAAGCTTGTCGACAGGCAGGCTGATGACAGCCTTCTCCGCGCGTCTGGCTTCCTCCAGAGCAAGCTCCGGGACAACGGTGACGAAGGCGTTGAGCGACGGCTCGACCTTCTCCAACTGGGCCAGGACGGCCTGGGCTACTTCAACCGGAGACAGGTCTCGGTCACGGATCCGTGCTGCGAGCTCGTAGCCGGGCATCCATACGATCTCATCGGACATCTGCGGACCTTTCAGTTGGCCAGACGGGTTCGACTCGAAATATAGCGGTTGCTATAGAACCTTGGGTAGACGAAGACGTGGGTCATCACACCCCGAGTTGGTGGCGAACTGCGAAGGCTCCGTGCCGGTTCAAGGTCGGCAAATCGGAACCCGGAGCATCACCCGCCAAGCGTCCCGGCTCGATCGCCGAGATGAGGCTGTCGGGGCGCTCCGCGGACGACGGTTCCGCTCGAAGCAGACCGGCTTGCGGGCCTCCCCCGTCGGGTGAGCGGAGAGTACCGAAAGTGCGATCTGAGTGGACATGGCTCTGTCAGGCACATGTCACGGAGTGCCCCAACGGGGCACCGTCCGGATGGCCCTCACGGCCGTTCCGACGGCCCCGGTGGTGACCACAAATGGGGCTCTTCACAGTTGAGGGTGTAGGTCGGGTTGGCGCGTCGGTCCCGGGATAGACGTCGAGGTCTCCCGAGGATGAAGGCTCCTACACGCTCATCCTGAAAGACCTCGACTTGTCTGACGCTACCGTCGGCGAGCGCGCAGATGCGTTCGTCCGCCCCGATCTGTCCACCTTCTGTCGCATCGACGAGCTCGGCCTCGTCGTCACCGGCCAACGCCTCGAGCCCGACCGCGCGGTCCTCGCGTGTCGAGTCCTCGAACCCGACCAGTGGTGCCGCCGCTGCGGTTGCGAAGGGTCCCCGAGGGACACCGTGACCCGGCAGTTGGCCCACGAGCCGTTCGGGTGGCGTCCCACCACCTTGCTGGTCACGATTCGCCGCTACCGATGCCCCGGCTGCGGACACGTGTGGCGCCAAGACACCAGCCTGGCGGCCGAGCCGCGAGCGAAGCTCTCACGTCGCGGGCTGCGGT